>CAZIUT010000023.1:3353-15093 GCA_964542545.1 uncultured Dysgonomonadaceae bacterium
GTGCTATACCCACAACATATTCACTAATAAAAAAGGCTACCTACAATAGGCAGCCTTTTTTTTAAAAAAATCAAACACACGAAAATGTAATCCTAAAGTTATAGGTTAGAACTTATAACCAATTGTTATTAGCCCTTTAATTGTATTGTTTGTTAGTTCATATGGAGCAGCATTAATAAACGATTCTCCACTATCTGAGTATACATTAGAGAAAGAGTATAAGTCGTCTTTCTGGGTTTTGTATACTACTGCTAAATCTGCATAGAAATTACGACTAAATCTATAACCAAGTCCACCGGTTATGTAATTAGCATCGCCTTCCATTCTATATGCTGTTGTAGATCCTGCAGTCATAGCATTACCTGAATCTTTAAATTTTGTTTCGTATGGATTTTGCATCCAAGCATATCCCAAACGTCCAGTAAACTGAGGAGTGAAACGATATTCAAAACCTGCACGTACTGTTGAAGCAGCTTTAAAATCGGTAGAGATATAGCTATTATCAACATCATAATGACCTTTTGCATATCCAGAGTTTGATGGCTCTGAATATTTCATGCTGCTATAGTTCATCAATTCGTAATCAACGCTAAGTATCATATTGTTTCCCATAACAAGAGCAGCACTTGCTGTCCATTTGTCTGGCGATTTAAAATCATAATCGTTTCTGTATTTCTTTCTTTCTCCAATTTCAGGATATAATCCTGGTTTATAATCAGGATACAGAGCTAAATCTACATACTGAGATACATTATGATCTAATTCTGCTGTGTAGCTATCCGTCATATTATACCAAGTTGGCGAATGATACGAAAGACCTAAACGAAGCTCATGAGTGGGGCGATAAATCACGCCAAGCTTCACTCCCACTCCATTACCCTCTGATACCATTGAGTTGTACAAATCGAAACCTGCATCAGCTCCATCAGGAAAATCTTCACTATTCTGCGAATATAAATCGTAATATATATCTGTTACAGATAAAGATATTCCCACATTAAGGTTGTTATTAATAGAAGCCCCCACAGTAAAGTCATACACATCAATAGAACCTCTTTCAGACATATACAGCAAGTTTTTCACTGTTTCGCCTTCTCTAAGCACAGATTCATAATCATAGCCTGTTAGGTCTGGTTCGCCAGCTATGTTATAAGGAATGTCGTTTATTAAAAAAGATTTATATCCCAGTACTGATAACCAAGGATCATTGTCAAGCCCCATATCAGTTGCATCAACACCTATACCCCCATAAGCTTCTCTTGAAATATGAGCCATGTAATCGGTAAGCGAAGCTCCACGATTTTCTCCGTATGCTCCAATTTCTCTGTCAAATGATTTTACTTTGTTGTAAGAAAACCCAAAATTAATTACAGGCACAACAGCACTTCTAAGAGGAAAGTAACCTACAAAGCCCATGTTGTGCATATTGAATTTATTCTTTGAGTTAGTTTCATTGGGAGCTTTAAACTTTTCGCTCTGAAAGACTGCTGTTGCAGCAACTTCAGAACTTCTGTACACTCCAATACCTGCCGGATTTATAGATACTCCTGTGAGATCGCCTCCTAATGCTCCAAAAGCTCCTCCCATCGACATAGCTCTTGCAGTTCCATTCAAATCGGTTCGTGAAAACTGATTAGCTTCTATTTCACCTTGCCCATATGAATAACCCGCCATTAGCAATAATGAAATGACTATATATGCTATTTTTTTCATTTTACTATCGTATTAAGTTGTTATTGAAAAAAAGCTACCTCGAAAAACACTACCGTATAATTTCGAGGCAGCCTATATTAAAGTTTAGTATATTCTTATTAGATCTGTTGCAGTGTAATATTTATTATCTTCGACCACCAGAACTTCTACTGCTTCCTCCACCAGAGCTTCTACTGCTTCCTCCAGAAGAAGAACGAGAAGTAGATGATGATGATGACGAAGAAGATGAAGATGAACTTCTAGTTGGACTGCTTACTGTAGACGACCTTGTAGTTGTGCTACGAGTTGGAGTAGTTGTTCTACTTGGAGTATATGTTCCGCTACTATTGCTACGCGAAGGAGTAGAATATATTCCTGAACTTCTACCTGTTGAAGAAGCTCCACTTCTTACTCCACTGCTTCGTGAACTTTGAGTAGCTGTTGTTGCTCGTTGATAAACTCTAGATGATGTTCTACCAGCAGTCGATCTATTAGTTGAACTTGCTCTACTAGGAACACCCACATCACTTCTTCTTGATGTTGTGCTTCTACCAATAGTTCTACCAGTTCTTGAATCAATTACGTTTCCTGAACTATCAATAATTCTAGTTCTAGATCCTCTTGAGGCGTTACTATTAACACTTGAAGCACTTCTTGAAGTTCCTGCACTTCTGCTATAAGCAGTAGATGAACGTCCGCTTTGTGCTGTTCTGTTTAAGCTGCTTCTTGACGATGTTCTTGCACTTGTTCCGGCTATGCTTGATCGGCTTCCTCTACCAGTTCTAAAACTCGACGAGCTTCGGCCCACTCTATTATTGCTGAGTCCTGCATAATATCCATGGCTGTATCCATAGTTAAATCCTCCATAGTAACTTCCATAATATCCGCCACCATATCCTCCATAGTACCAAGGATTGTGCCAACTGCTGTAGAATGGTGAGTACCATCCGCTATATCCCCATGGAGAATACCAAGGATCATACCATCCTGCATATCCATATCCGTAGCTGTATCTCCAAGGTGAGCGCCATCCATAATAGTAGGGATAGTTCCATGAATCGTACCATGGATAAAAACCTCCCCAACCAATATTTACATTATAATTGTGACCTCTATTTTCATAATAGTCGCTATATAAATCGTCGCCCACATAAATGGTTACTTCGTCTGCTCCTGTAATTTTTATACTCGACTCTGGGTCGTGATATTTTATAATTCTATCAGTATACTCATAGTCTGTGTATTCATTCACAGTTGCTTGTCCGTTTTCAATCTCTTCATTCCCACCCCTACGGTTATATGCATCAATATCGCGTCCGTTGGCTTCAACAGTCACATTAGATGCATTACCTTGAACAACCACAATTTTCTGTTTCTTTTCTGGTTGTTGAGGTTTTTTTCTCTCAATTATTCTTGTTGTTTGTTTATCGGGATTGGCATATATATCATCCCACTCTTGGGCGTTACCCAAAAAGGGAGTCAAAAGCAGCAATCCTGAGAGTAATAATTTAATTGTTTTCATATTCTTATGCTCCTTTATTTATCTGTTTATACTCTTCTATATATTGTTTCTTACTATCTTAGACAATCTACAGTGTAAATAGTTTAATTTATTTCTAATTATATTTGAGTAGATTTCTAAATTACAATAATATTCAATTTAATTGTCCACACTATCCCACTCTACTACTTTATAGATGCACAATATAGCAAATAGTTGCGTGAGGGAATAGTTAATTATTAATTATTTAATTGTTGAGTCTGCTCCAAGAACTCTCAATTGCTAATTATTAGCCTTTTTCTGCCCTTTATCCCTGAAGGGAAAAACCTAATAATCAACACGCTGCCAAAGTCTCCTTTAGGGGATTTAGGGGTGGGAATGAGTGAAATTGACCTTTCGGAGTAGACTCAACCTTCAATTATTAAGTTTTATTTCTAGTCCATCATAAGCAATACTGATACCCTTTTCAAGATCTTTATCCACCACATCGTGAAAGCCCATCTGATGACTTAGATGAGTAAGGTAAGCCTCCTTAGGATCGATTCTGTGTATTAGCTTTATTGCCTCATCAAGCGTTTGATGCGATATATGGTCTGTTTTTCGCAAAGCACTCACCACCAATACATCCAACCCCATTAGCTTCTTCAACTCTTCTTCTGGAACAGTTTTCACATCAGTAAGATATGCAAAACTACCTATTCTAAAACCCAATATCGGTAATTTGTAATGCATCACACGTATTGGAATAACTTCAATTCCTTCTATCTGAAAAGGAGTGTTATCAATCTCTCTTATTTTCAAATTGGGGACTCCTGCATATTTCTTAGGCCCAAAACAGTATGGAATGCGATTGATTAACGCTTCTGCAACATTCTTTTCTGTATATATATCTATCTCTCCAAAACGTCCAAAGGTGCGCAAATCATCCAAACCACCCACATGGTCATAATGTTCGTGCGAAATTAATATCCCATCAATTTTACGAAATGGCAAACTCATTATTTGCTCCCTAAAGTCGGGTGTCACATCTATTAGCAACCGCTTATTGTTGGTTTCTATTAATACAGAAGCGCGCAACCGCTTGTCTTTATAATTGTCAGACCTACACACCTCACACTCACACCCTATCTCGGGCACACCAGTAGATGTGCCTGTTCCTAAGAAAGTTACTCTCATATTATAGCTAAACAAAACAAGCACCCTCGTAATATATATATGAGAGTGCTTGTTTCAAAAATTTAAAAAAGTTCTATCTTTCAAATTATCAATATTCTCTTTGAAGTATCCAAAGATCATTAAAAGGAACTCCATAAGTTCTTCTCAAATAATCGGTATCTCCTTTTGCAGAATATTTCTCATATATTTCGTTTCGTTTGTTTGCAGCACTCTCTTTATCATCATAACTAGCTACAATAACACGATACATGCCTTGTTCGTTTTGTGCTAGAATTACTGGATAACCTTCGTTTTCCATTCTCGACTTCAACGATTCTGCATTTAGCTTAACGCTTAATGATGCAATAACTACGTTGAACGATCTCAAACCTGCAGCATCTGAATTGTATACAGGAGTTACTTTTTCTTTTCTAACTGACACCTCTACAGGCGATAATGTTCCAGCAGGTTTTACAACAGTATTCGACACGGTTGAAGCTTCTTGCATTTCTCTTTCTTTTGCAGCTTCGTACACAGATTTATATGCACTTTGTTTAGGCTTACATGATGTAGCAATAAACGAGAGGCAAAATAATGCCAAGCTTATTTGAAATACTTTTTTCATTTGGTTCTTTTTTTTCGAATCAGTTAATAATTTTTCAGTATTATATTATATCTAACAAAGATATAAATAAGAGTAGGAAAAGAACTAAGCAACGTGTGAAAATAAATTAAATGACGCAGTCTTATTTCTAATCTTCATAAATATGGGCTAGTTTGGTGAGTTAATTGGCTGTAATGTTTGTTTTAAAAACTTACGGATAGCAAGTTCGACACTTTTTTACAAATTTTCCAACATCTCAAAATCTATATCAGGTGCTTTTGTGCCCGATTTCAATTCAAACTTCTCACCAAAAGGAGTAGAATTGCTAAAAAAGCCACAGTTTTGCAAGAAAAACTTATTATCGTCATGGTCATAGCCTCCTTTATAATCTAAACGCACGCCTTTTCTTGCAGTAGCATCATGAGAAAACGCTGCCTTATTGCCAGCTATCCATTCACCATTTTTGTTTCTATACCATTGATTACCAAAATAAACCTTGCGAGTCAAATAGCCTTGCTCTGTGCTAAAGTTTTCTAAAAACGAGTGAGCACGTTTGTAATATGTATCTATTTCTGGTCGCAAGAAACTTGCTATCAATTGCCATCTTCCATCATCTACAGCATAAAAGTAAGCAGTGTAAACGGTGCTCCCATTTCCAGCAGGTTTTATATGTGTAAGGAATTTGTAAGTATTTCCAGCCTTCCAATTATATCGCAGATAGCTTTGTCCACCCGATCCTTCATTACCAAACTCTCCGATATGAACATCCTGGCCTCTACGAAGCATTTTTATTTTTAAACTATCAGGAATCGACTTTGGGTCTTGTGTATCATACGGACTCCAAACCGAAAACAACACCCTTCGTTCTGTAGGAGTATTAACTTGAATACCAAAATAACCTTCTCCAAATCCGTTTGCCATGTAATAACTACCAAGCACATCGTTATTTTCAGGAACAGTTACTTCGTTGTAAAACCACTCAATGGTATCTTTTGGCATTTCAAAATTTAAATGTACCGAAGGACCCCTTCTACCCCAATATTCAGAGAAGTCGTGCACATACACCATTGCATCATCATCAGTTTCAATAATAAATGATTCTATGGTTGCAAACTCCTCACCAGTCTTGCTTATCCCTTCAAGCAAAAAAGGAATATAGCCAGCTTTTGCCACTACAATCTCTCCTATACCCCTCTCAAAACTACTCTCACTCAATTCAATTATACTGCTCTCATTGTTTGCAGAAAGTTTTACCTTAGTATTGCCTTCATCAACCCTTCCTTTAATTGTAACAGAAACAGTTTGAGGTTTCGAAAAATAGATATAGATCTTTGTTTTCGACGCTTCACACGTCCAATTAGTCAACCCTTCTCCAGTTATTTTTGCACCACCTCTCTCATTCACTACATAGCCATTACCACTTAGTTTTACTTCGTGCTTTGTGCTTTGTGCAAAAGCAACCGAAAGAGATAAGCCTATCAAAACAAATAATAGTAATAACTTTCTCATGTTCGCGTCCTAAAATAATTAGAGTATTCCTATCTTCTTTTTTCAAAAAACTGTCTGGGGTTTCTCAATAAGAGACAATATTTCACGGTATTTCATGAAGCTACATTTCTCTTTTAAAGTCCTTGAGCTCTTTCACTGTATTTTCAGTAGCTATAATATATGTAGTATTTCTTGCTCGTGTCATGCCCACATAGAGAATGTTTCTCAATTTATTTTCTTTACGCTTCATTTCTATTATATAATTAGAGTCATCAAATCCAAACAGAATAACATTATCAAACTGTAGTCCTTCAGCATTAAAAACCGATATAAATAGGGGTATAGTAGAGGTGAAATCGTGTTTTCTTAAATCTTGATTTATTGCATAATACTTATGCTCAATATCATAATTCTCCAAATAAATAGAAAGCTCCGTAAATCTATTGTTATTCGGACATATTATAGCAACCCTACTATTCTCCTTCTCAAGCTCTTTTATTTTATTGGCAATTGCTTTAAACTCATATTCATACCCTACATTAATAAAGCTATACCCATCGCCCTTAGAGTCAGTTTTTTCGTCTTTTGGCAATGTAAAATAGCTGTCGGTTTTTGTTTCATTATATTCACTATCATTCAAAAAATAGTTCCTTATTTTAATTAGCTTATCAGTTGAGCGTCCTTTGTGCACATAATTGAGCTGTTTATGCACACAATCATTTATTATAATGTCTCTTTCTACCTTGTTATTATAAATAGCCTGTTTAAAATCGCCATAACAAATAATCCTTTGCGATATTCTCTTTATCAACTCCCACTCTTTAAGCAAATAATCCTGCACCTCATTCACTACAACTAAACTATACTTTTCGTCAATTTCCTCTTCCAACAAATTAGTTAGTATGCTTTCGTAATTCTCATTATAGTCAGAATTTAAACTCACACTCAGCCTATTGTCTCCAGCCATTTTCCAAAAGAACCTGTTCTTCCGTTGAATGTTTACTTGCTCACTCACCCCCAACTCTTTCAAAGCAATACTCATATACCCATACATAGCATTGTTGGATACCATAAATAGTGCTGAAATTTTTTCTTTCTCAACAATGTCTCGCAAACTATACAAACAAGTTAGTGATTTACCACTCCAAGGAGGGCCTTCAAGAAAGATGCTTTCATTTGTATTTGTGCAGAAGTTTACAAATTCTTTTTGATTTTCCGACAATTGAGGATAAGGTATAAGTATTGACATGGTTTTTTTGACTTTATATTGTTTGTTACAAAGATGGCATTTATAACAGAATTACATTAGCTTTTTATGGATTTATTTTATACATTTTATCGTTCTCTATCTTTTTTACTAAAGACATATAAACAATATAAGAAAAAGATACATAAAGTATAAATATTACAGCTAAACTCCACAGTATTTTCTCGAGGATTGTAGTAACACTCGACGTCCATATAAAATGAGGAAAATTCTAAACCATAGGGCTATACCCGTTAGCAATCCTAATATCCAAAAAAATGTATACATGTTGTTTTGTCAATAATTGAAATAATACTTCTCTTCTCGTAGCAATAATTAACCAAGGACAAGTTGCCACTTGTCCCTACAAAGCAATCACATTCCAACATTAATCCTATAAAATCATATTTAATCAACGGTTCAGACAGTTTACCATGTACAATGCAATTCTATCAATCCGCAATTTCAATTATCAACTAGCGGTGCTTGAGCTTATCGAAGGTTCATTTTCACAATTTCCTTCCTCAACCTCCTCCACCAACAACTCCTTATAAATTCTCTCCCCCAAATTCCTCACCAACTTATTATTACCATCAAACAAGTCAACAAAAGCAACCTGACAATTTAGACTCTCAAACTCTTTGTTCTTAAAAGGTCGCTTCTCTGCACTATTCAGTGTTGTTTTAGGATATAGCAGAATACTCAAATCGGCATTGTAATGCAGGTTATATACAAACATCTGTCTCAGGTCGTCGCCCGATGGGCTTGCGTCCCTCAGCACCTTCCATTTCGTGTCAATCACAATGGGTCTATCACCCACCTTTGCCACAATATCGGCTCTCAAACCATGATCCTGCCAAAAGGGAACACTATTTTGCCTTGTTATATCAACCTTCTTATCCATGCAGCGTTCATACGCTTTCAACTTCCGATAGATATACTCCTCATACAGCAAATTCATATCAAACATTATCGACAACACATTGTCGGCCCCACCCTTCAAATCTGGCGAGTATCTCAGAATAATCAACTTAGCCAAACTTATAGCCTGTCTATATCGCTCAGTATTCCTATCAAACCTAATTTTATCAAAAGTATTAGCAGTAATATTCTTCTCACACACGTCTTCAAAACAGAGCAACAAGTTATTAATCCTAATATTATGCTTTGGGTTGTGAGCAATAGACTTCAGTATCAATAGTGCTTTCAGCAAAATCTGATTCAATACGTTGTCGGCATCAAACACCTCATGCGATACGTAGAAACGCTCTTTATGAAAAGCATTCTTCCTGATATGGCTGGTAAACAGAATTTTGCCCTTCACCTTATTCAAGTTCTCCTCCCTGCTTCTATAGCTCTTCTTCAAACCATGCTTATAGAGCGTTTCGGTTTCAGTCAAAAAAACATCATAATACAGATCAAGAATAGAGGCCGACCTCAACTTCAATCTAGCATTGGTCATCGTGTTCAGCTTTATCAGTTTGCACACATTCAACATCTCAACCAGTGCATCGTGCCATTTATTCTTAGCCTTCTCATCAGGCTTCTCAAAATCGGCTTTAGGCAACACCTCAATAGTCAAATCCTTGGCCTGAATAACACCCACATAATTATTAAACTTGATGCGATTATTACCCACCCTAAAAAACTGCTCCTTAGTTTTATAGCCATACCTTTCTAAAGCCTTAAAATGAACCATTTTAAACTCAGGAACCTCATCCACCCTCAACGTTTGATGCTCAAAAACCCGTATAACCTTGCTTTGCCTACTCATATATCGATTTAAATGCTTCTAAAGTCCAATCCAAAGGGTTAGTAAAACTATAAATTGGCTTATTAGCAAACTCCTCATACACATCATCGACACCATTTACCGATAAAAACTCAATCTTACCATTCTTTACCTCCACAAACCTATCGCCTATCACCAACCTAATCTTACCCCAATCGCCATAAAAATACTCCTGCAACAATGGTAATATCTTATTTTGAAAAATAAACCTTAGCTCCTCCAGAGGCTCTTCCCTCTGCTTAATGGTCATAAAGTACGAATGACCAATACAGTAATCCCTATCCAGTAGTTTCTCAATCCTTCCGTTAATAGCAGTAAGCAAAGCTTCCAAATCGATACCATTGCACAAGAACTCTGGTTCACTCAATTTCGATGGGTCTGGACTCATCTCCATAAAAGAGAAACGTCTTCTCAGCGCCGTGTCCAATGCCTCCACACTACAGTCTGCTGTGTTCATTGTGCCAATAATATGCAAGTTAGAAGGCACACTAAACCGCTCCTTGCTATAAGGCAATATCACCTCAATCTCCTCCGCTTGCCCCTTCCGCTTATCTGGTTCAATCAGCGTAATCAACTCACCAAATATCTGCGAAATATTTCCTCTATTTATCTCATCAATAATTATTACATAAGGCTTGTTAGCATTATCCTCCCTGTCAACCTTAAAAGAGTAATTAGCCTTTATATATTCGGCTATAGACGATAGATAAGGCTTCCAATCCCTCACCGTACCATCCACTAAAAAATCTGCTATCATCTTCTTAGTTACCACCATTTGCGTAGCAGTTTCAGTTTGGGGTATAGCCACACAATTACCACTACCATTAATCCTCACATCAAATGGTTTCTTCTGCACAGGAGTTTTCAAACTAAACGTTTCTTTCTCCATCACATCACCAATAAACTCCTTATAAATTTCATCAAAAGACACCACCACCTTCTTGTCACTGGCCTTTAAAGCAATTGCCTTAAAAATCCCATCACACACCTCATAACTTATCTCTTCGTCCCCTTCATTCTTCTTCGGCTTTATCCCCTCAATAAAATCTTCATACGATAGCGACTGATGAAACGTAATAAAAGCAACCTGTCCCTCCCCTGTTTCAGGATTAAATCGCAAGCTTCTAAATCGCTCATTCAACGCCTTTCTATTACCGATATTCTCCTTTAGAAATTCATTATCAATTATTTCTAACGCTTTATTCACCGTATTATAGGTCTTGCCCGTTCCGGGAGGTCCGTAGAGGATGGTGTTTGTGGGTGTTATCATCTTTTTATTATTAACAGGAAGTTTTGTTTGTTCTTCAATTCCGAAAACATAGTTCTCAAACTCTTTATTATTACTTTTCCAAAAACTAGACTGTTTAGTTCTTTTCAGCTCAACTCTCATTGCCTCTATCATAGCCCCCCACTGTTCCGAAGCAAGACTAAAATCGTCGAAACGAGTATAATATGCTTTTGGAGGACCCTCAAAAGGAGTGCTTTCTTCGCTTAGTTTTTCTGATGAAATATATCCATACACCCCACTTGGATGAGACAAATGAATATTAAAACAATAGCGCTGTCCTATAATAAAGTTAAATCTATTGTGCCTCACAGAATATACTATACGCTCGTCATTAGGCTGTAGATTCAAGTCCAGTACAATTTTTCTAAGATTGTTGATGAAGTTTTCAAACAGTTTGGGGCCATATTTTGAGTCAAATTTGTTTTTTGTCTCTTCAAATTTATCATTCTGCTCTATCATTTCTAAAATAGCTTTATACTCTTTTTCAGTAGCAGTAAAGTTTGTTCCTTGATGCCCCACTTTTAGATCAACAAGTTCTTCAACTTCATCTATCTCATTTTTTAGTATGGGACTCTCTATAAGATTGTGGGTTATTTTAATATCAGTTTTCCAATCATTCTTATTGTCAACTTTCCACAAATAATCATCAGGAGATGCTTTCGCTTCATGAGGTTTAGATGTAACCTCTGCCAGTGCATAACATCCGGCTTCACTGCCAGTAATCCATAAAATTACTTTGTCACCTGGTTTTATTTTATCTTTATGAGCACTCACTGTCCAATCTGTTACTTTATTCTGCTTAAGTGCCGTGTCATAGTCAAACATCTTAGGACTTCCCTGAAACACCCAATAGCTGTTATTTGTGTTCTTATCAAGCATCTGATAAAGTATATCTTGTGCCAATAATTTATGATTTTCTCCATCATAGTATTCAGGTAAATAACCTTTCACCTCCTCAATCAACTCACTATCGG
>CAZIUT010000024.1:0-14984 GCA_964542545.1 uncultured Dysgonomonadaceae bacterium
AAACTGTGAGAGATGGTATGGCGCAGTCGTCAACTAATACAAGAGACGAGAATGTACTTGATTTCGTAATATTAAACGTTATTGTAGTAGACCACTGGGGCATAGTAAAAGGCGATGTGGGTATTAAAAACGGTAAAATTGTAGGAGTTGGCAAGGCTGGGAACCCCGATACTACCGACGGTGTTACCGAAAACATGGTTATAGGTGCGTCTACTGAAGTGCATTCGGGAGCTGGTCTTATTTTAACAGCAGGTGGAATAGACACACACATCCATTTTATTAGTCCACAACAAGTAAATCATGCCCTGTTTAGTGGTGTTACTACAATGATAGGTGGAGGCTCGGGTCCTGCCGATGGTGCCAGTGCTACATTAGCAACATCGGGTGCTTGGAATATTGAGAAAATGATACAAGCTGCAGAACATTTCCCCATGAACTTAGGTTTCTTTGGAAAAGGCAACTGTAGTACAAAACCTCCTTTAAGAGAACAGATTGAGGCCGGAGCGTTGGGACTTAAAATACACGAAGATTGGGGTTCTACTCCAGCTGTGGTTGATGCTGCACTAAGGGTGGCTGACGAATATGATGTGCAAATTGCTATTCACACCGATACTTTAAACGAGTCGGGTTTCCTGGAAGATACAATTGAAGCTATAGACGGAAGAACCATACACACTTTTCATACCGAAGGAGCTGGTGGTGGTCATGCGCCCGATATTATGAAAATATCGTCGCACTCCAATGTGCTTCCAAGTTCTACCAACCCCACGCGTCCGTACACGGTAAATACTATCGATGAGCACTTGGATATGCTTATGGTGGCGCATCATTTAAGTAAATCTATACCCGAGGATGTGGCTTTTGCCGATTCAAGAATTAGAAAAGAGACTATTGCTGCAGAGGATATTCTGCACGATTTGGGTGTTTTTAGTATGATGAGCTCAGACTCGCAAGCAATGGGAAGAGTGGGCGAGGTGGTTACACGTACATGGCAAACTGCCCACAAAAACAAAGTGCAACGTGGTTTCTTGGAAGAAGACAAGGAGATGCAAGCCGACAACTTTAGGGTAAAAAGATACATTGCAAAGTATACTATCAATCCTGCGCTATCGCATGGTGTGGCCAAGTATGTGGGTTCGATAGAGCCAGGCAAACTAGCCGATTTGGTGCTTTGGAAACCTGCTTTCTTTGGTGTTAAACCCGAAATGATTATAAAAGGTGGTATGATTGCAGCTAGCAAAATGGGCGACCCCAATGGTTCTATTCCTACACCGCAACCTATAATTATGCGCAATATGTTTGGTTCTTTTGGTGTTGCTGTTGAGAAAACTGCGGTTACATTTGTATCGCAAGCCGGTATAGATAATAATATTGCCGAAAAGTATGGTCTTAAAAAGGAGTTGTTGCCGGTGATGAACTGTAGAACTGTTTCTAAAAAAGATATGGTACACAACTTTGGCACGCCTAATATAGAGGTAGACCCAGAAAGCTACGAGGTAACTGTTGATGGTGAGGTAATTACCTGCGAGCCATTGGAGGAAGTGCCATTGGGACAACGTTATTTCTTATTTTAAATTAATTTGACGCTTAATATAAAACTATGATATGTAAAGAAGTAATTGGGAATGTAGCAACATACCCAATTGGCGATAAAACTAAAGATATTCTAAACTTGGAGTGGCACGAAACTACAAAACGCATTATGCGCAAGAAGTCGGAGGGTGGCCAAGAGGTAATAATTCAGTTTCTGAAAGAAGGAATAAGGCTTAAAGAGGGTGATATTCTTTATGAAGACAACGATAAAGTTGTGCTAGTAAACATACTACCTTGCGATGTGATACAGGTTACTCCTCGATCGATTTACGAAATGGGCACGGTTTGTTATGAGATAGGCAATAAGCATTTACCGCTTTTTATACAAGACGACCATGTGCTTATTCCTTACGAACGTCCGCTTGAGCACCTATTGATAGCTGCTGGATATGATGTGTCTAAACAGAAGCGCAAGCTCCTTAATATGCTGAAGGCTAATGCAGAGCCTCACGATCATGGCGATGGTGAGCATCATCACCATCACGGCGATCATAGTCACGACCACGATCATGACCATACGCACGACCATCACCATCACGGCGAGTCGCACAGTCATGAAGAGTCGGGTAGGTCGCTCTTTTCCAAAATTCAAGACTTATCATCCAAAGAGTAGAATTGATATAATTCATTGCTGCCTGAGAACATTTTTTTTCAGGCAGCACTGTTTTTTAACGTAAAATATAGATGACTAAAAATAGAACTGAGACAACAAAACTAGGTTCGCTTATAGAAATACTGCATATTACCGACCCCACGCTGCCAATTGGTGGGTTTTCGCACTCTAATGGATTGGAAACCTACGTACAGCAAAACTTGGTAAAAAACATGGCTTCTACGCAAGAGTTTGTAGAGAGTATGCTCAAGAATAATTACAAGTTTAATGATGGGTTGGCGGTAAAGTTGGCTTACGATTTTACGCTTGAAAATAATTTAGACCAAATTCTGAAGTTAGACCGCGAGAGTAACGCCCTGAAAGCGCCACGCGAAGTGCGCGAGGGGAGTCAGAAATTGGGAATGCGATTGATAAAAATATACCATCAATTATTGGACGACCCTTTTCTAAATACAATTAACGACCTGATTCTTGAAAAAAAGATGCATGGTCACTATGCGGTAATTTACGGAATTATTACTGCACTATTAAAACTAGATAAAGAGAAGGCAACATGTGCTTTTCTCTACAATGCTGCTGTGGGTATAATTACAAATGCAGTAAAACTAGTTCCGCTGGGCCAAACAGATGGTCAGCAAATAATTTACAATGTGCAACCACTAATCGAAAACCTTACCTTAGAAATAATGGAGTTGGAGAGAGATATGCACGGGGTGTGTAATGCGGCTTTAGATATAAAGTGTATGCAACATGAGCATTTATATTCAAGATTATACATGTCTTAAATAAAACAATAACAAATATACAATGAAAGAAAGAAAATATATAAAAATAGGTGTAGCAGGACCAGTAGGTTCAGGTAAAACAGCTTTAATAGAAAAACTAACAAGAGCTATCTCAAAAGATTACAACATTGGTGTTGTAACTAACGATATTTATACAAAAGAAGATGCTAAGTATCTTGAGGAGAACTCATTGCTAGATGCAACTAAAATTATAGGCGTTGAAACAGGTGGATGTCCACATACAGCTATTAGAGAAGATGCAAGTATGAATCTTGAGGCTGTTGACGAATTGATTGGCAAACATCCAGAAATAGAGATTGTGTTTATTGAAAGTGGTGGCGATAACTTGTCGGCAACTTTCAGTCCTGACCTGGCCGATGTAACAATTTTCGTAATTTCAGTAGCAGGAGGAGCTGATATACCTCGTAAAGGTGGTCCTGGCATTACTCGTTCGGATCTGTTGGTAATCAATAAAATGGATTTAGCACCTTATGTAAAAGCCGATTTGAAGCTAATGGAAGAAGATTCACGCAAAATGCGCAATGGCGAACCTTTTGTTTTTACAAACATGATGAATGATGAAGGACTAGACAGTGTAATTCAATGGATTAAATATTCAGCTTTGTTAGAAGCAGATGCTGTGGAGCCAAATGTACTTAAATAATGGATAAATACAGTCTTAAAACTGGACTAAGAGAGCAAACTATACTTAAAGATGTTTATTTTACTACGCCGTTTAACTTAGTCGAAGTTAGGGAAAATAAAAAAAACCCTTTGTTAGAGGTGATGGTGATGTCTTCATCGCCAGGTCTCTTAAACGACGACTTTTACGATATCACCATTGAGGTTATTGATGATACTTCGTTGAATTTACAGACTCAATCTTATCAGCGTATTCATGTTTCTGAAACAGGCACAAACCAAAATATGTATGTTTCAGTGGGTGAAAATGCTTATTTTAGCTTTGCTCCACATCCCACAGTGCCACACAAAGGTGCTCGGTATAAAGCCAAAAATGTCATTCATCTCAAAAATAGCAGCACACTGCTATGGAGCGAGATTCTAACTTGTGGGCGCAAGTATATGGCTGAAGAAGAACAGTTTTTGTTTAAGAAACACCATGCTATTACAGAGATATTTCAAGAGGACAAGTTGATATACAAAGACAACCTTTATATTGTTCCAGACGAGATAAACCTCAAAGAGTTTGGTCAGTATGAAGAGTACACACATCAGGGAAGTCTGTTTTTTATAATTCCTCAAACTGATATTAAGGAACGAATGGATAAAATATCCAATAGACTATCAGAAGAAGAGGGTATTAGTTACGGTATATCTAAGGTGTTAGATAATGCTTATGTATTGAGAGTTCTAGGAAATGAAGGCGAGCAGCTTTATAAACTGTTTACTGAAATACGCTTGGCAGAAGACCTCTTAATTAATCAGAGAACGACAAAAAACTAAGCAAAAAGTAAATGAGTTTTGTGTTTTGATTAACTGGTAACTCTAACTCAGCAAGTTTTTTAATAATTGTCTAAGTTATAGATTAAAAAGATAGTCTGAGAAAATAAAGTTATATTTGTAATAAATAAAGCAGTTTTGTTTTACAACTTCAAAGGCTATCACTGAAGCTGTGAAGTATTTCTTCTTTTATAAACTTGGAATACTACGGCTTCAAAACAATTATATCGCTATTTTTTCATCACACATTGTGAGCAATTTTCAATGTCTTAAATAATCAATGCTATGAGTAAAACTACCAGATTTGCCGTTTCTTTAGATAGTGAACTATTGGACAATTTCGACCGTGTAATTGAAAGTCAAGGATACAATAATCGATCGGAGGCAGTTAGGGATTTGATTAGGGACAAACTTGTTACTCAAAATTGGGATGAAAAGGAGGAAGCTGTTGGAACTATCACATTAATTTTCAATCATCATCTCTATTCTTTATCTGACGATATAACGGCCAAACAGCATGAGCATCACTCTTTAATTATATCATCTATGCATCTTCACCTCGATCATGACAATTGTCTTGAAATTATTGCTGTGAGAGGCAAAGGTGAGAAAATTCAAAAGTTGGCAGATTCCTTAATCAGTATAAAAGGGGTGAAACACGGTAAACTGACACTAACTACAGCTGGAAAAGAAATTATTTAAATTTATTTTTGCCTATAGGTCAATGAACTTGGCCAAGTGTACCCAAAAAATCGAAAAGTTATTCAGATAGCCAAGCGTCATTGTATCATTAAAACAAACATAAAATTCAAGCGTCCTGTTATTCTTATAAAAAACAGGACGCTTGAGTATTCAAAGAAATAGCTTAGCTTCAAATTCACTTCTTTTTAAAGATTATAGCTCACACCAATAGAGAAACTTCGCATTGGCGAGGCCGAGCATGACTGCCCATCTCCAGGTCCACCGTTATCAAAAACGTAGTTAGAGTAATTTTCATCAAATATATTATTCACTTCAATAAAAAACTGTCCCTTATAAGAATAAGGCCCTGCAAAATTGTAAAAGAGTGTGGCGTCGGCACGAGTATATCCTTTGTAATAGAAGAAATTCTCTAGTCCTGTTGCATACTTGCCTACATCTCTTAAATTTATGCGTGCTCCAAATCCAGATTCAAGCGTGTATTCCAGAGAAACATTAGCTACAGTTCTTGGAACACTATTCAGCTCATTGCCTTCTAGCGTTTTATCTTCGTTGCGTTTTATTTCAGTCTTTATATAAGCTAAAGAGCCGTTGAAATTAAGTCGCTTCGCTGGTTGTGCTCTAAGCCCCAACTCCAAACCTCTTCGTTGTGTTTTGCCCGAATTAACAAAGACTCCAGAGCCTGGCACTGTTTCACTTACTTCTTTAGAGGAGTTTAAAAGGAATCCAGTTAAGTTTAAGTTTAAAAGAGTTTTGTAGTTATACTCTATACCCGCTTCGTATTGCCATACCTCCGATGGGTCAACATCTGTATCTCTATCATAACGAATTGCTCCATCAGGTAATGAAAAGCCGTTAGAAATATTGGCTTTAAAATCAAAGTCATGAAACAATGTAGATCTGAAACCAAACTTTGGGCTAAAATGCGACAAATTATTTAATGGCTTCTTTATGCTCGGGCTATTGGGGTCGTGCAACTCTAAATTACCGTCATAAGTATCGAAGCGCAGACCGATGGTTGGTCTGAAATAGGGGTTAATATCAAACTCTACTTGTCCGAAAAACGAATAAGACTGTAAATCATAACTACGGTCCTGATTTAAGTCTTCTCTAACCCTATTGCTAGTATCCCATTTTTTTGCATCTGTTAATTCGCTGAAAATCTCGAATCCACCCAACCAGTTTACTTCAACAGAACCAATGCTGTTTTTACCATTCAAGTTGGCTCCTGTACCATAAAGGTAACGGCTAACATAATTTTCGCTCTGTCCACCTGGTTTATAACCGAATTTCATGTAGCGTTGCGAGTTTTGTTGAACTGCATATCCAAAAACTAGCAATCGCAGGTTTTTGCTGAAGCTATGATTGATATCAATTCGTTCAGAAGCAAAATTTTTGCTCCCTCCATCATTTTCCGCATTAATTCCTTGATTGTTACGGCGACTTCTGTCGAGGAATTGTTCGGTAGGAATATACCCTGTGGCATCCCACTTGCCGCTATATGCCTTCAGATTTAAAGCAATATCTGTATTGTCTGTTAGTTCATAACCTATTCTACCATTTAAGTTTCCTTTAAAAAACTCAGAGTTTTGCTTATATCCATCTGTTTTGTACAATTGCGCAGCAAAGTTTGTTTTCAATGCTTTTCCTCCTACCTCAAAAGGCTTTCCAAGAGCTATTTGTGCATCAACAGTTTCAAAAGAACTTCCTTTTATACTGAGGTCTTGATATTCACCACCTTTTCTGGTTGTAAAGGCTAAGGTTCCAGCCGTTCCAAAACGTCCAAACAGGGCTGAAGATGGACCTTTATACACATCAACTTTACTAATGTTGAGTGGAATAATTAAATTCATATCTGCATAACCATCATGATTGCCTTCACCCTCGTTAAGCGAAACACCATCAACTTCAATAGCCGCTTGCCCCTCATGACCAGCACCACTATAACCGCGCATTGAAAAGGCATCAGCTACTCCACCCTGATGATATGCACCAATTTCAATTCCTGGTATTAGATTTAAAATATCAAGCGGACTGGTAAGGTGAAGTTCTTTAATACTGCTTAGCAGTATCGTTGTAACAGTCTCAGACCTATTACGTTTCTTAAAGCCATCGCCTTTTATTACAATTTCACTCAATTCTAAGGGTGTTTGAAAAAGGGTTATATCTACTACTGTAGTCTTTGAAGCCTGCACCTTTATTTTCTTAGATGCTGTATCATAACCGATAGCCGAAACCTTCAAAATAAACTCTCCTGCAGGAACATCTGTAAGAGAGTAACGTCCATTCGCATTTGTATAGGTTCCTTTATCAGTTCCTACAACAGTTATATTCACATCGTTCATTACGGTTCCTATATCAGAAATAACTTGTCCCTTAACTTCTCCTGTTTCGTGTGCATTAATTCTGGATATAAATATAAGATTAAATAATAAAAACAAGATTGGTGTAAATTTCAATTTCATATAGTTCCAAATTAAGATTGTATAATTAAATGAGTATTATTTTTCATACACTTCGTAATACTGTGTAAAAGTATATATTCTTTTGTTATTAACAAAGTCTAACCATATTTTTTAAAATAATAGATGAGATTCGTGATTCTTTGTAAAAAAACATCTGTTTACTTACTTGTTGTGTGGTTTGATTAAGGATCATTTGCAATATTATGTGTTCTAACTATTTCTTTTATTAAACCCAGTGAAAACAGGACGCATCTACGAAGCTGTTTGCAGGTGCGAGTCTCTGACTCGTGCCTTATTTCACTTTACTCAACAACACGGGCTTGTCGCATGAAATTGGATTTTTATTTCTCTGAGATCGAAGACCCGCGCTAACAGTTCTAAAAATCAACCAATAGTACAAGAAACAATAGATAATTCGTTTTCTGTAATAAAGCTACATAAGCATCAATGAATAACTACTAAAATATACTGCTTAATTTGTGCATCGCAAATGCACCACTGTCTGTAGCATGCAATTAAACACACCACTCCAAGCATTGTAGATGCGTCCTGAAAAGTGGACTTAGCTTGAGAGTTATAACGAAAAAAAAGACAGTAAAACATAGTGTTTACAGACAGTTTTACACTTGATTCAAGCCTTTTGCATGAACGACTATTGCAGGTTAACGTTGGCAATCTATTTTTTGACAGAACCAAAATAGCTTATGGTTTCAACATCCTTACATTCTACCAGCAAGTTCCTCAAAATTAAGAATGCGATTACAGACTTGTTTCAATAGAGGCAACTCGTGGCTGATAACCAATACGCCAAGTTGTCGGTTATGAACAAGTTGCAATACAGTATGCCAAATTTGCGCTTGAATGATTGCATCTAGCATGGTAGTCATTTCGTCTGCTATGAGGTATTTTGTTTCTGGAGCAATAGCTCTTGCAAGGCAAAACCGCTGCAACTCACCTCCAGAAAGTTGAGAAGGGAAGCGATGCATCCACTCTTTACTAATTCCCAAATCCTCTAAAAACTCATCACTATATTCACCTGACTCTTCCAATACTTGCTTCATCTGCCAGTAGGGATTAATTGCTTTTTCTGGATGTTGTCCGATTAATTGTACTGGATTTCGTCCTTTTATTGGATATTCTTCTCCATCCACACTTATAGTTCCTTTATCGGGTTTCAAGTAACCTGCAATGATGTTTGCTAAAGTAGATTTGCCAACGCCACTTTGTCCGTACACTCCAACCACTTCTCCTGGTTGAATACTCAGGTCAATATCATCAAGTATCAAACGACTGGGATGGTAACTAAAACTAATATTATTGGCTTTAAGCATAAAAACAGCGTGTTATTCCATTATTTATCACTACCGATTTTGGTTTGTTGTTTCTACAGTGCTCAGTAGCTATGGGGCATCTTGGTTCGAATACACAGCCTGAGAAAACTTCCTCCGACTCAGGTTGATTTCCTTTCAGAGCTTTAAAATCATTCTCGGGCAGGGCCTTCCACAAAGCTTTTGTGTAAGGATGCCTCAAACGCTCTCCATCTCCTGAAAAGTCTTCTTTATTGGCAATTTCAATAGTTTCTCCTGCATAGAAGACCGCTATTTTGTCGGCAATTTTAAGGGCTGCATGTATATCATGCGTAATAAACATGACACCTCCATTAGTCTCGCCCAGTTGTTTTATATTTATAAGTGTCTCTTCCCAAGCTTGTTCATCTAAACCAGGAGTAGGCTCATCAGCAATAATTAGTTTCGCTCCGCTTAACATTGCCGTTGCTATCAATATCCTGCGGGCCATTCCACCAGAGAGTTCAAAAGGATATTTATCGCCCGTATTGATTGGCAGGCCTAGTTTAAGGAAGGCTTCCGCTTGTATCTTTTTTTTATTTTTTTTATCACTTATCACGCTTTGTACCTGTTTGCCAGTTTTCATGAGTGGGTCTAATGCCTTTACTGATTGTGGAATCAATGAAATTTCTTTTCCGCGCAGTTGTTGTTGTCTTTTTGTTGTTAGCGGTGTGCCTTCAAATAAAATGGTTCCTTTAGTTTTTGCATTATCGGGCAAAATTCCCAAAATAGAATCGGCCAACAAACTTTTTCCCGAACCACTAGAACCCACAACAGCCACTATTTCACCTGCATGAATAGTCAGTTCAAAATCCCTAATTACGTGAATATAAGATTCTTCAAATCCCTCCTTGTATTGTGGAAATGAAAGTGAAAAATCTTTTACCAGTAATAATGGGGCCTCTTTTTTTGAATTATAATGCGAATTATTTATCATAGCAAAACTCAACTTTGTTGTCCTTTAAACGGATCTAAAACTGTACGTAAATTACGACCCAAACTATCAAAAACAGCCACCATCAGCAGCAACATTAATCCGGGGAATACCGCCAACCACCACATTCCAGAGGATAGATAACCCATAGCTTCGGATAAGATAATGCCAATGGCCGGTTGTTCTGACGACAAGCCGAAACCTAAAAAAGTTATACCAGCTTCGTGCAAAATGGCGTGTGGAAACATCAAAATAAATCCAATAAATAATTGTGGAAGTAGGTGAGGCATAATATGATAGCGAGCAATCCAAAACCACGATTTACCCATATTACGAGAAACCGTGATATACTCTGTATTCTTTATTTGCATAATTTCTGCCCGTAGTAAACGCGCCAATCGCGGCCAATGAGTTAAAGCCACAGCAATAATAACTCCTTTTAGTCCGCCTCCAAACATAAAAGAGATTAGGATAAGTGCTACAATATGTGGTAGGCCAAGAAACAGATCAATAAGCCCAGTTACAAGCGTGTCCATTGTTTTGTTCAACAGCAACAATAAGCTTAAAATCAATGCTATAACAACACTGATAAAAGCAGCTAATAAACCAACCCAAAAGCTCAGGGCCAAGCCTTTAATGGTGCGGATAAACATATCACGCCCCAACCAATCTGTGCCAAACGGATGCTTGAATGACGGAGCACTGTTAGCAATGTCAAAATTAACTGTTAATCTATCTGCACCAATAAAAAATCCACTCCCAATCAATATAAGTAATAAAATTACAGCAATGCCCGACATGACTAAAGCCTGCTTTCGTCTATTTCTTTGTCTGAAGCGCTTCAAAGGTAAATATCTGGCTATTAGTTCTGTCATACAGATTGTTTTATTTTCATTCGTGGGTCAATGACTACATACAGTAAATCTGCCATGAAATTGCCGATAAAGATAAAGACAACACTAAACAAGGTGATTCCTAAAAGGAGTGGTACATCGCCACCTAATCCGGCTTTCACAACAGCTTGCCCCAAGCCAGGATAAGAAAACACCTGTTCTGTCAAGACGGCCCCACCAAATAGTTCTCCAAACGATGCAAAATGCAATGAAATAGCGGGCAATGAAATATTACGTAGTCCGTGTCGCCATAACAGACGCATCCCTTTTTCTCCTTTAGCCTTAGCAAACCGAACGTACTCACTGTTGAGTACTTCAATTAATTTCTCCCGTGTATGTAGTGCAATATTGGCCACCCCAACAATACTCAAGGTGAGAACTGGCAAAAATAGGTGGCTTATTTTATCTGCTAAGCTAACTTCTCCTGCTAAACTACCAGCAGGTGATGCCAACCCTACTGGAAACCAACCAAGATAAGCGGCAAAAAACATTAAGAGCAGCAGGCCCAACCAGAAGGCAGGAGTGGAGGCTAGCACAAAACAGTAACCTTTAATGATGCGATCGAGAATTGACCCTTCATTCATGCCAGCCACTACACCCAATATAAAACCAAACAGACCCGAAAATATCCATGCAAGACCCATAAGTGCGATAGAGGCAAAGAACCGATTGGCAATAATTTCAGCAACTGGTTTGCGATATATCAACGACTCGCCTAAATTACCTTGCACCACAGCCTTTGCCCATAGAAAGAACTGTTCGGGTTTAGATTTGTGCAATCCCCAGTATTCTTCTATGTTTGTTCGCTGCTCTGGGCTTATCCTTGCCACTTCAGCACCTATATAAGATTGTACCGGATCAACAGGCGAATAACTTATTAGCATAAAAGATAAAAGACTAATAGCTAATAGCAACCCTCCTAATTTCCCGATTTTTTGAAGAATAAATTTAATCATCTATTTTTCTTTGCTAATCTCATTTTTTTCCTCCCAATGCCATTTTTCAATAAAGTCTGTAATGGGCCAGCTGTGCTCATGAGGTTGCACCTTTTGCTCACCAATAACTAAGTTTTCGCGTATCAAAAAAAGATGATCTATATTAACCAACCATACCCACGGAGCGTCTCCTTTGTTTGAAAACCCTGTTTCACCATCCCACTGTGCTTTTTTCCAATATTCATAGGCTTCCTGTTGTGATGTAGCACTCAGTGCTTTTTCAAAATAACCATCAACCACATTGTTGGTATAGTAGTTGGGATTGTTCAGTCCCACACCTCGCACGTTGCTACTAAAAGCGTTGTATAATTCAAGCGGGTCGTGGCTTCCCAAACCAAATAACGTGGCACTAGTATGCAATTCTTTTTCTATTCCATTCCAGTTTTTCCCTTTTATCTCTATTTTTATGCCCAAAGGCTTCATCATATCGGCAAAAGCAATAGATAAGGATTGGCGGATATGGTCGTTAGACGGATAGTGTAAAGTGAATTGTGCTTTCACGCCATTCTTTTCGCGAGTGCCGTCTTTGTTCTCTCTCCAACCTGCCTTCTCTAATATATTTTTTGCTGTTTCTATATCAGCATCGTTTTCAATCACAGTCTCAGCATTCCACCATGGAAGTTGATCGGCTATCGAATAAGCTGGTGTTCCATAACCTTTTAGAACTCCATCTACCAAAGCCTGGCGGTCGACACCAATATTCATAGCTTTGCGAATGGCTATATCCGATGTTACATTATTTCCGATGGGCCGTCCGTTGATAGATTTTCCTTCTTCTGGCATAAAAGGGAGTGTCACTCCACGATTGTCCACACTTTTTAGAGCAACCAATTTCATGCCCTCTATTTGCTCATCGGCCAATGTGGGGGTAACCGACACAATGTCTACTTGCCCAGCCTTAGCTGCAGCAAAAGCAGCATCTTGCGATAGGAACAAAAATATCAGTTTCTTGAAAAAAGGTTCCTTACCGTAGTAATAGGGGTTGGCTGCTAGAATGAGCTGTTGCCCTTTGTCCCATTGCACCATTTCATACGGACCCGAACCCAATGGATTCTCATTATAGGTTGCATCATAGGCATGCTGTGGAACAATGCCCAAGCTTGTGAGATAATGAATAAAAGTGGAGTTGCGTTTGTGTAAAGAGAATTGAACTGTAAGGCTATCAATCTTTATCACCTCTTTTAGATTGGTAAGGTCAACAACAGAAGCACTGTTTTTGGCAGTTTCGAAGGTGAAAACTACATCGTTGGCAGTAAGAGGTGTTCCATCAGAAAACTTTATTCCGTCTCGTAATGTTACTGTCCATTTCAGTCCATCGTCGCTAATATTATAATCAATAGCCGCATCATGTTCTACATTAAAATCCTTGTCATATTTCAACAATGTGCTCTGAAAAAGTGGCGTTGCATATTGTCCCCAACCAGTTGTAGGGTCAAAACCATTATCTGGCTCACCACCAATTGCTAAAATCAAACTGTCTTTTTGCTTTCCTTTAGCATCTTTTTCATCATTGTTTACACACGAAATTACTAATGTAGTAAGCAGTAAAAACAAGACAAATGGCAGTTTCTTCGTCATCATTATAATTATATGTAAAACTTCAAAGGTGAAACTTATTCTACAAAAGTAATAATTTAATCGTGATTCGTAATACTCATAGGTTACAATGTTATTCAACACCAATTGATATATATAATACACCACAATACGATTACCCCCAATAAATAAGGGCAAACCCACAGGCCTGCCCTTATATTAAAATTGTTTCTTCAAGTTATATCTATTTGTTTGCTAAAACATTCCTTCCACAAACTCGTCAACAGTAACATTGTTCATGTATCTCTCAATTCCAGTATCAGATAATATTTTACTTATTTGCTCGCGCTCATGCGGTGCACCTTTCAGCATGTTTTCTAACTCGCTAACTTCGCGTGTATTAAAGAAATCTCCAAATATCTTCACGTTTTCAATCTGGCCTTTCCTAACCTCTAGGTTTATTTCAACGTGTCCGCCCTTAGTTCTTATTCCTTTTTGGAAATTATACTTTGGCGAAGAGCCAAAGTTCCAATCCCATGTTCCGTATTTTTCATCAACAAGTTTTTGTATTGCAATATTATCTTCATCTGTCAACTCATACACCTTTGCATCAGCATACATAGTACGAACATGGTCAACAATACGTTTTTCAAACTCCTCAAGTGTTATCTCATGCTTTAGGTGCTCTGTAATGTTGGTAACACGGCTGCTAATAGACTTCACAGCTTTGTCACTGTACTTCAGCGGGTTCAATTTTAAGGCATTTGAAAGGTTAGGAAGTGTAGAGTTGAAAAGCAGTGTGCCGTGTTGCAATATTTTATTATTGTAAAAAGCTTTAGCATTGCCCGAAAACTTTTTACCCTCAATAGTCATATCGTTTCTACCCTCAAATTTTGCGTCAACATCCATTGCTTGCAACACATCTATAATGGGTTGGGTGTATTTTCTAAAATCAGCAGTCTCATCTGCTTTCTCTTTCATTATAAAAGTGAAGTTGAGATTGCCCGGATCGTGAAATACCGCTCCACCGCCCGATGTTCGTCTAATAACGGTGATGTCGTTTTCTTTCACATAGTCTACATTTATTTCAGCTAATGAATTTTGATGCTTACCAACAATAATGGATGGAGCATTTATATAGAGGTAAAACCAATTATCGTATTGGCTATTCATTAAGAACTCTTCTGTGGCTAAGTTAAAAGCCGGATTTGATGTGTTTGAACGTATAATTTTCATCTTCTAGTAATTGTTATTATTGGGGTATTATTTTTATAAATGAGAGATTATAACCATTATCTCTACAAACTGTTCAACATTAAAAGAGGTTGTACTTTAACTTTTTTAATAGATGATGTGAGCTTTCTAATGTTGAGTTTATTAATATAATTATTAAAACGTTTAACCACAGATTACACAGATTGACTCAGATGCAGTTTTTTCTAGTTAGCAATTAGTTATTGTTTGTTTGCTGATATTTATTAAGAAGGCAAATTAAAGAAGTAGATTATTTAAAACACCTTCGGTATTTTATAATAAAACAGATATCACAGATACCTTTGTTGAGTGATTTTACATTATAACTCTATTAATTCCTTTTTGCATATTCAATACATTAAAGTTTAAGAGTAATCCTAGTTTTAATTTTGAGAGCTTTAAATAAGTCA
>CAZIUT010000025.1:0-14971 GCA_964542545.1 uncultured Dysgonomonadaceae bacterium
TATGAAACAGTAAAGACCAATCAATTGTCTTTATTTTAATAATCGAACTCAGGTAAATAAGATAATTATTGACAGGTATAAACAATATGCTTACCTTTGGCGTAAACTTTTTTAAGGCTTACATGTTTAATCATTTAAGCGTGCTTTAATAATCATCAATAAACTACTACTACAATGTCAATATCAATAGAGAATTTTGTGAAGACAATCTATTTGCAAGAGCAACGGATGGCCGAAGACACACGTCCAGGCACTTTGGCCAAGCTGCTTGATATAAGCAATGCTGCCACTACTGACATGGCACGAAGTTTGGCACAAAAAAACCTGGTGAACTACACCAAGTATCAAAAACTATCTCTCACGCCCGAAGGCAAAAAGCTTGCACTAAGCATATTGCGCAAACACAGATTGTGGGAAGCTTTTTTGAGTCAAACATTAAACCTCTCGCTTCACGAAATACACAAGGAGGCTGAACTATTGGAGCATGCAACATCTGATTTTTTAGCCGACAAAATAGACGAATATCTAAACTATCCAGCAGCCGATCCACATGGCGACCCTATCCCCTGTAGCAATGGTAAAGAGAAAGTAAAGAACGATGCTATTATACTATCGAAAGCAGAAATAGGAAAAGAGTACAGTATTGTAAGATTATTTAGCTCCAATTCCGATTTTTTCGATTTTTGTGCATCAAACAGCATTGATATAGGAACAACAGTGCAAGTAGAAAAGATTTTTGAAGAGATGAAAATGATGGAGGTGAGCATTGGTGAGAAAAAGCTGCTTTTAAACGAAGAGTTTACAAATATAATTTACATAGAAACAAGATAATAAAAGATGACTAAGAAAATAATAATTCTAATTATAGCGATGACCGTTTTTTCGGCTTCATCCCTGGTTTTGGGGCAGAACTCAAAAACTGATGCCAATGTATTTGGCGATGTAAAATCGGATGGAGAACATATACCTTTTGCCAATATACTTGTGAAAGGAACAAGCAGAGGGATATCTACCGACGAAACTGGCCATTATTTGTTAATAGACCTTCCCGTAGGGAAGCATACACTTGTAGCTAAATTTATTGGTTACAAAGATCAAGAAAAAGAAATTGAAACAGTAGCTGGGGAAACTATTACAGTGAACTTTGAGTTGAAAAGAGAGTTGATGTCACTTGACGAAGTTGTGGTTACTGGCACAAAAACTTTTCAACGAAAAACACAAGCACCAGTAATTGTGAATGTGTTGGGCAAAAGCACGCTTGAAGCTGTAGAGGCCAATAATATTGCCGAGGGGCTCAACTTTCAACCTGGATTGAGGGTAGAGACTGATTGTCAAACGTGCAACTACACACAGTTGCGCATGAATGGATTGGGTGGCAGCTACTCGCAGATACTAATGAATAGCCGACCCATATTTAGCCCTTTACTTGGCTTGTATGGTTTAGAGCAAATTCCTGCCAATATGGTAGAGCGCATAGAAGTGGTCCGCGGGGGTGGATCGGCGCTATATGGATCAAGTGCTATTGGTGGAACTGTCAATGTAATAACACAAATACCGCAAAGCAATTCATACGACATGAGTTATACTTATCACAATATCAATGGCAGAGCCAATGACAATGTACTAAATGCAAATATAAGCATGGTGAACAAGAAGAGAAATGCAGGTGCTGTGATATTTGTGAGCCATAGAGATAGAGAACAATATGATCATGAAGGATTGACACGGAAGGAAGATGGGACTACAATAAAAGAGCGCGACAACTTTTCTGAGCTGCCTAAACTTGAAAACAACTCATTTGGTGCAAATCTCTTTTACAAACCAAGCCATAATCAAAAATTAGAACTCAACTTCACTAGCATATACGAATATCGCTACGGTGGTGAAATGACAGATAAACTGGCTCACTTGGCCAAACAATCGGAAGAGCGAATACACAATATATTGATGGGTGGATTGGATTATGAAATACAGTTTAATAACAACCTAACCTCTCTTAATGCTTATGTGGCAGGACAAAAAACCAAACGCGACCACTACACAGGCCTGTATCCCGAAATTGAAGAGTTTGACACAACAGTGGAGTTTGAAGATGCGCTTTTTGAACATTTATCGAATCCTCCATACGGAAAAACAGATAACACAACCATGCAGGGGGGTGTAAATGTAAATCATAATCTCACAGATTTCTTTTCGGGTAGCAATCAGTTGACAGCTGGTGTAGAGTATTTATATGACGAGGTGATTGACTCAATAGCACAATACAACTATGAAATAAACCAACAAAGCAAAAACTTTGGTGCATTTCTACAGAGTGACTGGAGAATAAATCAAGAAATTACTTTGCTTACAGGAGTAAGAGCCGACAAGCATAATTTTCTTGAAAATGTAATTTTGAGTCCTCGTGTGTCGTTTCTTTACAAGCTGAAAGATTACACACAGTTTAGAGCTACTTGGGGAACAGGATTTCGTGCACCACAAGCATTCGATTCCGACCTCCATATTGCTTTTGCTGGTGGAGGTGTGTCGCGCATTACCCTCGACCCTGACTTAGAAGCAGAGCGTTCTAATAGCTTTAGTGGTTCGATCAACTTTGACAAACCTAAGGAGCTATATATCTTTGGACTCACACTTGAAGGATTTTACACCCAATTGAAAGATGCTTTCTATCTACAACCAATGGGCCAAGATGATATGGGTGAGCTTTTTGAAAAAAGAAATGGCCCAACAGCAGTTGTAAAAGGATTGACAATAGAAGCAAGAGCAAACTACAACAGAATGGCACAAATAGAGGCTGGTTTCACCCTACAAAGCAGCAAGTATAATAAAGCTATTGCGCACTTTGATGAACAACCCGAAGGAAAACGCGAGTTTATGCGCAGCCCCAATCAGTATGGTTATGCTGTGTTTACACTAACTCCTACCAAAAACTTTTCTGCATCGTTGAGTGGTATCTACACTGGTAAAATGACATTGGCAAAGTTTTCACCTAATGAGGATTGGGCACCAAATGAGTACAAAGAATCATCTTCGTTTGGAGAACTAAACCTAAAGCTGGGTTATACTATACCTGTAGAGAGAGTAAACTCAGGAATAGAAATATTTGGTGGCATAAAAAACATTACCAACTTTTTCCAATCAGACTCCGATAACTTTAAAAACAGAGATAGTGACTATATGTATGGCCCAGCACAGCCAAGAACTATTTATATGGGCATTAGATTAAAGTCTATTTAGAATATCAGCATTGATAACAGAAGAATAAAAAAACCGTAAATATGAATTCAATCATATTTGCGGTTTTCTGTTTTAGAGAGAACTGAAAAACGCAACAAAACAATCCATAAAAAACCTGTTCACAATTAATAGTTTTTTGCTACCTTTACACCAAACTATAGCTAGCAAATCAAAAACATTGTTTTTAAAGATGAAATTCACTTTATAATTAACACCAAAACTTATGAAAAATATCGGCAGAATAATAGCGTTACTTCTTATTTGTTGGATTTTACCACAGATTACTCTTGCGTGTAATACAATCAAAGAAAATAAGTTTATAAATGAAACAAATAACCCTGTTAAACAGCCACAGGCAATAGATTCATTAATGCTATTGATTAGTAGATTAGACTTTAATAAATTAGGAATTGATTATTCTATAAATGATAAAATAGACAAGCATAAATTAGCAAACGATGTTTTAAAATACTTCAAAACACGCACTTCAATAAAACATCTCGGATACTATGAGAATACTACCGCAAGTAAAAAAGACATTGAAATTGCCGATGATGCCTTAGAGCATAAATTTGTTGGACAACCTGTTTATCAACGCTTCTTTTGTGGTGATGACATTAATTGGAATACTCGACCTGTTCCTGACAATGAATGGGTATGGCAATTGAACAGAATGCCCTCTTGGCATTCTATGTGTCGCGTATACCTAGATATTGGCGATGAAAAATATGCAAAAGAGTGGGCTTATCAACTAAAAGATTGGGTGAGAAAAAACCCAAACGATACTTCTCATAAGTATGCTTGGCGTTCTATTGAAGCAGGTCTAAGAGGCAGTGGATGGACTAATTTGTATTTTGGTTTTATCAACTCGCCTTTCTTTACATCAGATGTTTTAGTCTCTTTCTTAAATAGTTTGCATGATCATGCTTCATATTTAATGACTGAGTATACCAAGGGGAGTAATTGGGCTTTAATGGAGGCTAATGGTTTAATTCATATTTCCACAATATTTCCAGAGTTTAAAGATGCTGATATATGGCAGAAAGAAGGCGTTGTTCGTTTTAACAAAGAAATCAATGGACAAGTTCTTCCCGATGGACATCAGAACGAATTAGCCATGGGATATCATCTTGGAGCTCTTAGTAATTTTCTAAGGCCTTATGAGTTATTATATATAAATGGTATAAGCGATGCTTTTCCCTCTTCCTATCTTGAAACAATTGAAAAAATGGCCGAAGTTCCAATGAAACTAACTCATCCAGATGGAACTATCGCTCAGTTTGGTGATGCATGGACAGGTTCGCCTGGTCAGCATAACAGTAAGTTTTTAAAATGGGGTGAGTTTTTTAATCGAGAAGATTTTATATATCTCGGATCAGAAGGTGAGAAAGGAACTAAACCCAAACAAACAGCTTTTTCATTACCACATAGCGGTTTATATTCGATGAGAAGCGGATGGGACAAAGATGCCATAAATTTAGTCTTAAAGTGTGGACCTGATGGAGGTTGGCACTCTCACCCCGACAATGGAACATTTGAATTGTATGCTGGTGGAAGAATATTAATGCCCGATGCCGGAGCATATATATATAGTGGAGATAATGAAGGTAGGGCTTGGTTTAACCAAACAATGGTGCATCAAACACTTACACTTAACAACAAAAACTCTATCTATGCACCAGAACTTCTAAAATGGGAAACAAGTGACAACTTAGATGTTTTAGTTGTCCAAAACAACAGTTATAATAATTTGGTACATAGAAGAGCTGTGTTTTTTGTAGACAAAAAATACTTTATAGTCATGGACGAAGCCGAAGGCTCTGCTACAGGAGATATCGATATTCATTTCCAACTTGCTCCAAGCGACCCTATTGTAAACAAAAAAGACTTTTCGTTTGATACAGACTTCAAAGACGGATGGAACCTGTTTGTAAAAACTGAAAAGCAAGTTGGATTAGATTTAATTGAAGAAGAAGGATGGGTATCTTATGTGTATACCATTAAAGAGCCTCGACCAGCATTTGCATTTAAGAAGAAAAAAGCTAGTTCCTCTGAAAAAGTTCATTTTACAACATTAGTTTTGCCTTATTTATCAGAAAAGCCAGACATCACTATCAAAGTTTTAAAGAATGACATGCTGTCATCTGTAAAACTTCAAATAAACGATGGAAAAACAACAAAAGAAATAGGTTATACTTTATAATAACATCATAGACTATGAAAAATTTAAAACGTATTGCGACATTATTATTTACTTGGATAATTATGACAAGCATGATTTATGCAAGTGTGTTAAGCAATCAGGAAAAACAAACCAATGGTATTCCTAAGCTTGACAATCCTATAACTAAAGAGTATCTTCAGAAAAACCTCTCCAAATCACATCCAAGATTAGTGATGAATCCTTCTATTCAGAACAATTTAATAGAAAAAATTAAAACAGATGCTGTAGTAAAGAATATGTATGAAGCTATAAAATTAAATGCAAACTCTATTTTTGATGAACCTCTGTTAGAAAGAATAAAAATTGGTCGTAGACTCTTAGCAGTTTCAAGAGAAATGCTTTATCGCATGAATATGTTAGGGATAGTCTACTCAATAGAGAAAGACCCAAAGATTCTAAATAGGATAAATGAAGAATTGCTTGCGGTATCAAAATTTTCCGACTGGAATCCTTCTCACTACCTAGATGTTGCAGAAATGGCAATGGCTGTAGCTATTGGATTGGACTGGGCATATAACGACCTCCCAAAAGAAACAATAGAGATTGCAGAACAGGCTTTAATTGATAAAGGAATAGAACCAAGTTGGGCTAATAACAGCAAAAATGGATATTGGGCAAAAGGAAATAACAACTGGAATCAGGTGTGCAATGGTGGAATGATTGCAGCTTCTCTTATGATTGCTGAAAAAGATCCAGAACTAGCAGTTAAAACTATATCAAGAGCACTTGATGGACTACCTTATTCTCTAGTGGAATATATGCCTGATGGTGTATATCCAGAAGGGTCGACTTATTGGAAATATGGAACAAGCTTTTCTGTCATCACAATTGCTATGCTCGAAAGTGCTTTAAATACAGATTTTGGGCATTCTAACTATCCAGGATTTAAAGAGAGTGCCATCTTCAGGGTGTTGTGCAATGCTCCTTCTGGTTGGTACTATAATTTTGCAGATTGTGGCGATAGAAGAGATAACAATGGTGATATGACGCTTGCTTGGTTTGCTGCCAAAACCGGAAACAAAGAGTTCTTTGAGAAAGAGCGTTTTTTAATGCCAGCTGAGAAGATGAAAAAACTCTCCCGCTTAGATGGTGCAGGATTGATTTGGCTATCACAATACAAGGAAGACGGGAATAGTGAAATTCCTGTTTCGTGGAAAGGCGAGGGTGCAAATCCTATTGTTATATTTAAAAGTAAAGCTGATGATAAACACAATTACTACTTTGGAGGCAAAGGTGGTTCGGGCACAGTGAATCATGGAAATATGGATGGTGGTTCTTTTGTTTTTGAATTAAACGATGTTAGATGGGCTGTTGATCCAGGCAATCAGGCATACCACGATTTAGAGAAAACAGGTTTCAATTTATGGGCTAAATGTCAAGATTGTGAAAGATGGACACTGCTTACAAAAAACAATTTTGGTCACAGCACAATTACAGTGAATAATGAATTACATAAGGTTGATGGGAAAGCAATTATTGCTGACTTCAACGATGGCGAAAACCCATTTGCAGTAATTGATATGACTCCTATTTTTGAAGGACTATTGACTAAAGCACACAGAAAATTCACGAAAGACTCACCTATATCATTACTTATAGAAGATGACATTAAAACTACAGACTCAGCAGAGGTTATTACCTGGCAACTAATGACTACTTCGGATGTGCAATTGGTGAAAGGTGGTGCAATATTAAGTCAAGATGGGAAACAACTGGAAATAGAAAACATATCTCATCCAGAAATAACGATGTCGATAATATCGCTCGACCCAGCGCCATTAAAACTAGATAGACATATAAAAGGTCTTAAACGTATTGAACTCCGTATTCCTACATGGAAGCTTAAAAACAACTCTGCTAAAATAAAAGTACGTCTTGTTGAAAAAAAATAGTTGTATAGATAAATATATTAGATGTAAGTAAAATATTCAATAAAATGAAAAAAGTTTTTATACTGTTAATTGGGTTCTTTATGTTTACAGTAAACATAAATGCAATAGAGACCGACATTAAAAAAATAGAGGAAAAAATTCTTGAATCAATTTTAATTGCTAAAACAGACGATGCAAATTGTGAAGCTTTAATTAGTTCATTGAAAACTAATGGAACTTGGCCCAATATCGACTACGAAAATGTATCGCATGAAGGATTTGAGCATAGAACTCATTTAGCAAACATGCTTTATCTAGCACGTGCCTACAAAACAAAATCTTCTAAATTTTACGAGAGCAAAAAAGCTAAGCAAACCATTGAATCTGCATTGAAAAACTGGACAGATAACGATTACATTTGCGATAATTGGTGGCATAACCAAATTGGAACCCCTAGTTCGCTTATATCTTTAATGCTCCTAATAGGTGATGAACTAGAACCTGCATTAGTAAAGAAAACACAGCCTATAATAAAAAGGGCCCACATAAATGCTACAGGGGCACGTCCGAGTGGCGACAGAATTAAAATTGCTGGAATTGAAGCAAAAAACATGCTCTTTACTCAAGATTATGATAAGTTTGCAGAGATGGTTCATATCATTGAGAATGAAATTAGGTTTGTACACTGGGTCGGCATGGATTATGGATATCCATTTGGTTATATAGACAGAGGGTTGGGTTCAAAAGGGTATGGCGGCCGTGGTATTCAATATGACAATAGCTTCCATCATAGATGGGATGGGGTAAACAACACGTTGTCTTATGGTTTAGGATATGCTGATTCATTTGTTGAATGGGCTGAATATACTGCTGGAACAAGTTATGCTTTCTCGGAAGAAAAAATAAACCTTCTTATAGACTATTATCTTGATGGAATTTGCAAGCACTCCATCTTTGGTAAGTATCCAGATATAGGTGCAAAAAACAGAAGTATATCAAAAAAAGGTTTTGCTAAACCATTCAATGCATCTACACCTTTATCACTCCTTAAAGTTGGTAATTATCGCAAAAGTGAACTTGAAGAGATAGCCAATGTGAGACAGAATATAGCAAAGAACACTTTATCGCATGCAACTTTTTACTGGAATACTGAGCATTTCACATTTCAACGTCCCGATTGGTTCACCTCTGTAAGAATGTATTCAACCCGAAACTACAATATGGAAGTACCTTACAATAGCGAAGGTTTTTTAAATCATCACAAAGGAGATGGAAGCAACTATATTTCACGCACTGGCGACGAATATTACGATATATCACCAGTAGTAGATTATCAAAAAATTCCAGGAACTACTGTTTTACAGAAACCAACATTACCAATACCCTCAGAAGTACAAAAGTTAGGACTAACAGATTTTGTAGGTGCTGTTACAGATGGATTATATGGTGCAGCAGCTTTTGATTTTAAAAGTCCACATGACCCTCTTGTAGCTCGTAAAGCTTGGTTCTTTTTTGATCAAGAATATGTTTGTTTGGGAGCAGGAATATCTTCAAGAGTGGAACTTCCTGTAGCAACAACAATTAATCAATGTCTCCTAAGAGGAGATGTGATAGTATCTACTGAATCAGAGAAAACAACAATTGAGAAAGATGAAAAAGAATTCAACAATATAGATTGGATTTATCACGATGGCATTGGTTATGTTTTTCCAAAAAGCACAAATGTAAATATAAAGAATACCATTTCAACAGGTTCGTGGTGGAGTATTAATAAACAAAGCAGCTCGCCTAAAGATGAAGTAAACTTGGATATCTTTCAGGTATGGATAAATCATGGTGAAAAGCCAAGTAATGAAACATATGAATATATAGTAGTGCCTGCAACTACAATAGAGGAGATGGATAACCAAGTGTCACATAATAACATTGAAATTTTAAGCAATACGCCTTATCTTCAAGCTGTAAAAAACAATGCTTTAAACATTACACAAATTGTTTTTTATAAGGCAGGCGAAATTCAAATAACTGAGAACTTGAAGCTAATTGCAGATTCTCCAGGCATTATTATGGTGAAAACTAATGGAGCTATGTTAATCGAGTTATCAGCTGCAGACCCAAACAGAAAGTTAGGTAAAATGCATATTTCAGTTTCAGCAAAAATTGAGAAACATACTGATAATATCAATGCTATTTGGGATGAAAACAGAGGAATGACTGGTATTTCTATTCAACTACCTCAAGGTGATTACACAGGAAAAAGTGTGACAGTTAAATTGTGAAGCAAAACTGAGAATAAAGTAATGTATATTCTAATTTAGGGCATCGGCTATTTGCTAAAAACAGATTTCCGATGTCCATTTCATCACCTCCAGTTTTGCATGACGTATTTAAACACCGTTTTATTGGTCAATTATCGAGTAGAATATTACGAATGGAATTATGAGGGAACGAGGTTAGTCTGTTTATGTTAAATAAGGCCTTTTCAGAATAGACATTGCAATTAGAGCATTTGCAAGTATTATCCTCATTATGATAAAAGTGTTAGTGAAAGTAACCAATGCTCTTAATTGTTTTGTGACTCTTAATCGCGCTACCTAACATCATCTGCAAAATAAGAAGGTGGTGTTTGCAATGTAGGAAACACTTTGCGAACATTCTCTGCTATTTGTGCAGCAAACTCTTCCACATCTCTATTTAAGGCATCGGCCACTTGCTGGTAAACATCTCTAATGTCCATTTCATCCTCATCGGTTTCGCAAAAAAGAGATTCTTTGGGAATGTGTTCAAGTGAATCTACATTAAATCTATTGCCTAATGAAAACATAAAGCCAGCTTTAACCATCTGCTGTGTAACCTGAGGATTTCCTCTAAAACCATGAATAATCCATGGTTGTGTTGGCTTTGCTTCTTTGCGAGTATGATAGAGTTGCTCCCATGCTTTAACTGCATGAATGATAAGAGGCTTTTCCAATTGCTCAGAAAGCTCTATGTGACGCTTAAAAACAGGAATTTGAACATTAAATGATGGGCCCTTTATTTTATCTAAACCAGTTTCACCAATTGCAATTATACGGGGGTTTGAAGCAATTTCGAAAAGATAATTTAATTGAGACCCACTATCCTCAGAATACCATGGATGAATTCCACACGAAAAGCTGTGACGCTTATAAGTAACTTTAGCCACCTCAAATTCTAAGGGATATACATCTAAAATACACGAATGATAGGGATCATCGTTATCTTCTAATAAAATTTGGTGTGTATGAATATCAAATAGTTCCATAGTTACTGATAATAAGTTTACGAACGAAAGATATTATATATTGCAGATAAAATATAAATGTTTGTAGTAAAAAGAAAAATCTGTTGTGTAAGTTTTATGGAACAGGGTCGTAACCATGTCCGCCCCATGGATGACAGCGTCCTATCCGTTTGGCGGCCAAAAACGATCCTTTGAATGGTCCGTGTTTTTTGATTGCCTCAATAGCATATTGCGAACATGTGGGTGTATACCGACAGGTTGCTGGTAGAAGTGGAGAAATAGCATATCGATAAACATGAATGGGGGCTATTAAAACCTTTTCTCCTATTTTGCTTAGCTTACTCACTCTCTTCAGTTTTTTTAATTCGGATTGCAACTTGCTTCAATGCTTTTTGCATTGCTTTTTGTATCTCTATGTAATCTGACGCAGTATCTTTTACATATACAAAAGCTATATCCAATGATTGCTCGCCAAAATCAATATTGTATACAAGTTCTTTGTTAAGTCTATACGACTCTCGCACCATGCGCTTGATGCGATTGCGATGAACAGCTTTCTTAATTCGTTTCTTGGGTACAGTTACCAATATAGAACATTTGCATGTAGGGCTTTGTTCATGCTGTAAATAAACAACCCTCAAAGGATAACTAATAAAGCTTTTCCCCGACGCAAAAAGAGCATCCACACGTTTTGCACCCGTTACACGTTCTGCTTTTGCAAATGTATATATCTCTTCAATATTGGTGTTTGTATTGATCATATCGAAACAAAGCTAAGATCTTGTAGGCCTATATTTCATTGTCTTTTCATAAAAAAATATTCATATTGAAGAAAAAAGCAACAGTCATTTAACTTATCAATTGAAAAGGCTTCAAAGTAATGCAGTCCTAGCTGTTTTGCTTATGATTTTCTGTCAAATACTCGTCAAGTGCTGCAGTCATAGAAGGTACTCCAGGAGCTGGAGCTTCTATATCTAACTTAACTCCTAATTCTTTAAGAGTTTCAGCTGTTGCCTTACCAAAGCAACCTACAGCCATATGATTTTCAACAAAATTGGGAAAATTCTTCATCAAAGAAGATACTCCCAGCGGACTAAAGAAGATAAGCAAATCGTAATCTAGTGTTTCTCCTTCTTCAAAATCATTACTCACTGTTCGATACATAACACTTTTGGTGTAATCTAGCTTTTTGCTTTCAAGTATATTTGCTACATCATCATTATGTTGTTCGGAAACAGGAAACAGAAACTTTTCCTTGTTGTGTTTTGTAAAGGTAGTTGCGAGACCTTCAATTTTACCTGTTTTACTAAAGAATATTCTTCGTTTACGATAAACAATATACTTCTGCAGATAGAGAGCTGTTGACTCTGAACTACAAAAATACTTCATTGTTTCTGGCATAGTTATGCGCAACTCTTCGCAAATAGAGAAGAAATTGTCAACAGCAGTTCGCGATGTAAAAACAATAGCAGTGTAATCTAAAATTTGAATGCGCTGTTGTCTAAAGTCCTTTGCGGGTACTCCTTCTATTTTAATAAAAGGACGAAAATCGATCTCTACCTTATGCTTTTCAGCAATTTCAAAATAGGGAGACTTGTCATTGGTAGGTTTTGGTTGTGAAACAAGTATCTTTTTTACTTTCGAGCTCATATAATGCTTGTGGGTAATAATAATAATAATCTAGAGTAATAATAGTCTAGTATAATTTTAATTGATTAAAACAATTGCCTTATACAACAAGAAATAAGGCATTATTTCAATTCCGCAAAGATAGACAAAAAAATAGAAACCACCAATGTGGGCTTTTGCAAAAAAAATAAATGACTGTAAAAATACAGCTATCCTTCCTACAATAAAAACAGCCAGGAGAAAGAACAAGACATATACTCTCACCTCGGTAATATAAATATAAGCAACTATGGGAAGAAAGCTTAAAACGCCAGTAAGGTATATAACACCGTTATATGTCTTTATAAAAGCACTCATTTTCGATTTAGAAAACACACCAGCCATAATACTATACAAGAAATATTTAATTAATACAAATAGTATAATGCCTATAAATATTTGCGTGAATAGAATTAAGTAATTACGACTACCAAAGTGCTGACTGGGATTCTGAATTGCAATATCGAAGAAGAGAATAGAATAGATGGCAAAAGTTTGGAAAGCATAGAAAAGCTTGCTCCATGCATCAATAGTTGTAATTGGTTCATTGTCTAATTTATTATTCCTACTATCAAAACTAAAAACACTTTTGATACCTGCAAATTGCGACAGTCCATTTTTACTGAAAACAAGAGCAAAAAGGATGAATAAAACAGCAAAAATTAAAAAAAGAACACCTCCAACTTGATGCATAAACGGACGCGCTACTCCTTCTATACCTGAGATAGCAACTTTTCGGATTACTGTATCAGTAGTCTCATAGCACAACCTTGAGGAGTAGGCATACAGATGCTGAAAAGGTAAGAAATCATTTGCGAGAATAGAATCTATATTCGCTATAAAATCGTCCTTCGGAACAAATGGAATAGTATCGGTGTTTTGAAACAACAAATTAGTCACTTATTGAATAGATTATGCTTTATCTTCAAACTTAGTTAAATGCGAAAAGGTAACAGTCTCTTTTCTTATTTCAGCAATGGCCTCCTCAGGAGTATCTACTACACGCCACATATCGCGATAGCGTTCGTGCATAAAGTTTTGCTCAATCATTTTGTTGAACATTGCAAACAGTGTATCGAAGTAGTTATTAGTATTGAGTATAACAATAGGGTGATTATACAATCCCAGTTGCTTCCATGTGATTATCTCTAATAATTCTTCCAATGTGCCCACCCCACCTGGCAATGCTATAACAGCATTAGACAAATCAGCCATTTTCTGTTTGCGTTCGTGCATAGAGGCTGTTACAATCTGTTGGGTGAGGTTTGGATGCCCCCAGCCCGAATCAATCATAAACTTAGGAATCACACCTTTCACTCTCCCATTGTGTTGCAAAACCGAATCGATCACTGCACCCATCAATCCTAAACCACCACCTCCGTTGATGCAAGTGATATTGTTCTTTGCAAGCAGCTCGCCCAAGCGAACTGCTGCATCTACATATATTTGGTCAATTGCTGCGCTTGATGCACTATAAACTACTACACCAAAATCTTCGATAGCAAATGAAGAGTTTGTATTATTATTCATCTATATTTAAATTTTCTGTTGTTAATGCTACATGCAATTGAGTGTTTTGATCTCTATATTGCAAAGACATGTTACTACTCAATTCCAAAAGCTTCTTGTATCTCATCCACAAAATCTAATTTCTCCCATGTAAACAGCTCCACTTCCATTTCTATAGCTTCTTCCATATAGCGCGATTTGAAAGACTTTTTTACCACTTTTGGTTCTCTTCCCATATGACCATATGAAGCAGTTTCTAAATAGATTGGATTGCGCAGTTTCAAGCGTTCTTCAATTGCTTTTGGTCTCATATCGAACAATTCCTTTACTTTTTCTGCAATAGCAATATCAGAGATACCCAATGTGGACTTATTATATGTATCTACAAAAATACTCATAGGTTCTGCAACACCAATAGCGTATGATACCTGTATCAACACTTCCGATGAAACACCAGCCGCAACAAGATTCTTTGCTATATGTCGTGCTGCATAAGCTGCTGAACGATCTACTTTAGATGGGTCTTTTCCTGAAAATGCTCCACCACCATGCGATGCTTTTCCACCATAAGTGTCAACAATAATTTTTCGCCCTGTTAAGCCAGTATCTCCGTGTGGGCCACCAATAACAAACTTGCCTGTTGGGTTTACGTGATAGATAATATTCTCGTTAAACAAAGAGTAGATGTTTTTCTTATCGACATATTTCGCTTTTACTCTTGGCACAAGTATCTCTATCACATCTTTTCTAATTCTGTCTTGCATAGCTTGATCAGCTGCTTCAATAGCTTCTTTACTATTGTTAGCATGCTTCTCAAACTCATCGTGCTGTGTTGAAAGCACAATTGTGTGAATACTTATGGGTGTACCATTCTCTTCGTACTCAATTGTAACTTGCGATTTTGAATCGGGACGAAGATAAGGCATCAACTCTATTTCGTGTTTACGAATATGTGCCAATTCTAACAACAATGCATGACTAAGGTCTAACGGCAATGGCATGAAGTTTTCAGTTTCGTTGGTGGCATAGCCAAACATCATTCCTTGGTCGCCCGCTCCTTGATTCATCGGGTCTTCTCTCGAAACTCCTCTGTTTATATCATCAGACTGCTCGTGAATGCTGGAGAACACTCCACACGACTCAGCTTCGAAACGATAAGCACTTTTTGTATACCCTATATCAGCAATTACTTTACGTGCC
>CAZIUT010000026.1:0-14860 GCA_964542545.1 uncultured Dysgonomonadaceae bacterium
ATATTGATGATTTATAATCAATAACGTTTAAATAATTTATTGATTATGCCAATAACACAACAAATTATTCGCGTTTTCAGCTTTGCGTATATACAATGATCACTGCTTCAATTACTTTGAAACATCGAAGGTGTGTAATACTTCGATAAGCTGTATTACTCGATTTCTAAAGTGCTCAGAAGTAGAACAAAGTGTTTTTAAAACATTCATTTCTCCAAAACCATACAGCTAAGCCTTCATACAAGAGTCTTACAAATCGAAGCTTTTACTACAGATTTGATTGCAATTAATAAGTATAAACCAACTTTGTGAGTCAGAAGTCAAATCCTACACGTAGGAAATGAAAATCATGACATAAATTTCAAATCTATCATGTAGGATTCAACAATAATGAAATGAAACTCCAATCGGAGGTGAAAGATTTGGCAATAAAGACATGAAACTCTAATCTGACCCGATAGGAAATGACAATAAAGGCATGAAATTCTAATCCACCTTAATAGAATTCCACGATTAAGACATGAAAATAAAATTGAACAGGCAAGATTTACAAGAATGATGCCATAAAAGTAAAACCTGCTAAGGACGATTAACCCACATTACTCACGTTTTTAGTCTTTTGTAGATACAAGACCCCTAACTTCGAAGAAATTAAGTGCAGATTATTTCAGGGATTCGTCTCAACATGTAATACATTTACAGCTGACGCAAATAAAAAGTATCTAAGTGTTTATCAGAATGACTCTTTCAAAGAGTTTTTGAAAAACACTTAGCTTTACAAAAGTACTTTTCCTTCATTTTGCTATTAACTATAAATAAATATTTTATCTTTGTAATAATAACTATCAAAATTATTTTAGAACAGATTTGTATATATACATGATATATCTTTACTCTACATACTCTTCAGCTTACCTCATGCCCCTGATGGGGGACAGTTAATTTTTCATTGCAACTGCCGTGATGGCAAAAATATAGGGTTCAGTTGTTATCGCCATTCTACCAAAGAACAACTACAATATACACTCAACTAAAAACAACTATAAACATCAATGTTTAATCATTATACAATAATATGAAAGTGATGAAGTTTGGCGGAATTTCTTTAGGAACTTCCGATGCTATAGATAAAGTGAAAAGTATAATTGGCGCTGAAAGCCAACCAATAGTAATAGTAGTATCTGCACTATATGGTGTTACTGAGCAACTTTTACAAGCTGCCAATTACGCACTGAGCGCAGACAAGACCTACGAAGAGACTTATGACGCAATTCTGAATCATCACAACGAAATTATTGATGACGTTATTGAATTGGACAAAGACAAGAAAGAGCTACAGCAAGAAATCCAACCCCTCTTTGACGACTTGAGAAACATTTTGCGCGGAGTGTTTTTAATTGGCGATTTATCGCAAAAAACCTCCGACAAAATTGTTAGTTATGGCGAGCGCCTATCAAGCCTCATCGTAAGCAAAGCAATTGCGAATGCAAAGCTATTCGACGCTACCCAGTTTATCAAAACAACTAAACAGTTTGATAAACACATCCCCGACCTACCCTTATCTAATAGGCTTATAAAGGAACATCTAAAAGAGATAGATAGTGTTGCTATTGTTCCAGGGTTTATTGCATCGAGCCGAGACGAAAACGATATTACCAATCTTGGCCGAGGAGGCTCTGACTACACAGCCTCTATAATAGCTGCTGCGCTAGAAGCCTCTGTTTTGGAGATATGGACAGATGTAGATGGTTTTATGACAGCCGATCCTAAAATTATTCAACCAGCTTATGTTATAGAAGAGTTATCATACATAGAAGCCATTGAATTGAGCAACTTTGGGGCAAAAGTAATTTATCCGCCCACTATTTTCCCCGTATATCACAAGAACATACCCATACGGGTAAGAAACAGCTTCAACCCAACGTCGAAGGGCACACTTATTCTAAACAAACAGTCAAAGAGCGATGATAAAGTTATTAAGGGTATCTCTTCTATTAACGACACAGCCCTCATAACTATTCAAGGATTGGGAATGGTGGGGATTATTGGTGTTAACCATAGAATATTTAAAACACTAGCACTCAACGGAATAAGTGTATTTCTTGTTTCGCAAGCATCATCAGAAAATAGCACATCTATAGGAGTAAGCACACCAGATGCTGCTATTTCTCAAAAAGTGTTGAGCAAAGAGTTTGCTCACGAAATAGCCTTGGGTAGCATCAACGAGATTACAATAGAATACAACCTCTCAACCATTGCCATTGTGGGCCAAAACATGAAGAACGTGCCTGGAGTTGCTGGTAAATTTTTCGATGCGCTGGGTAGAAACGGCATCAGCATACATGCGTTGGCTCAAGGGGCTTCTGAAACAAACATCTCGTGTGTAATCAAAAAAGAAAACTTGCGCAAAGCACTCAATGTAATTCACGACTCGTTTTTCCTATCGCCCTATCAAGAGTTAAACCTATTTATTATAGGTACAGGAACAGTAGGCAGCAACTTGCTTAACCAAATAAAACAACAACAAGAGACACTAAAAGAGCAGAACAAGCTACGCATGAATGTGGTGGGCATTGCAAATGGTCGCAAAGCATTGTTTAGCAGAGATGGCATTATACTTGATGACTTTTACAATAACCTGATGACCAATGGAGTAAAAAGCTCGCCTGAGATAATCTGCAATGAAATATTCGAAATGAATATATTCAACGCTGTATTTGTTGATTGCACTGCTAGCCAAGACGTATCGGATCTTTACAAAGAGCTGATGTCGAACAATGTATCCATTGTAACTGCCAATAAAATTGCGGCTTCATCAGCTTATAAAAACTACAAAGAACTAAAAGAAACTGCGCGCATCAATGGTGTAAAGTTTTTGTTTGAAACTAATGTAGGTGCAGGATTACCCATAATAAATACAATGAACTCACTCACCAATTCGGGCGATAAAATTATAAAGCTACAAGCAGTGCTTTCGGGCACAATAAACTTCATATTCAATACACTGAGCGAAGAAGTTCCTTTTAGCAAAGCTGTGAAAATGTCGGTTGATGCAAAGTTCGCAGAACCAGACCCACGAACCGATCTTAGTGGATTGGATGTGGTCCGTAAGTTAGTTATTCTTTCGCGCGAAGCAGGTGGAAACATAGAGCAAACCGATGTTAGCATAGTACCGCTTATTCCACAAAAATATTTCAACGGATCGCTTGATAACTTCTGGAATACAATATCCGAAGAAGATGACGCCTTTGAAGAACGACGTAAGAAACTTGAATTAGAGTATAAACGCTTACGACTTGTAGCAACTTACAACTTAGGCAAGAACAATGATTATGAATGTGAAGTAGCGCTGCGCGAAGTGGAGAGAGGTCACCCCTTCTACGACTTAGAGGGGAGCAACAATATTATAATGATAACCACTGAGCGATACAATGAGCACCCAATGGTGATAAAAGGATATGGTGCAGGTGCTGCAGTAACTGCAGCAGGAGTGTTTGCTGATATTATTTCTATAGCCAATATACGATAGACATTGTAGAGCTCACAAGCATTCATAAAGCACCCTAACTATAAAGAAAAAAGAGAATTTATCTTAAGGTTTATTTTTATATTTTTCGAGGTAGTTAATACTTAAATGACTAGTTTTGCGAGTTATAACGATTGCGCATCAAAGCTTATAGATGAAACACTTTTTAGTCAGTATAATATTTATTATAACGTTCTTTTCGAACGCTACCTTATCTCTCTCTCAATCAGAGACTATCGGTGGTGACTCTATACGCTTAACTATACCAAAAGAATCTTTTACTCCTACCAATTCAAACAAGGTTAACAATGATTCTTTGCAGACAAAATCGGACTCCCTTTCTGCACTTAAAGCAGATACAATTCCCAAAAAGAAAGAGACGTTAGAAAGCAAAGTTACCTATACAGCGCAAGACTCTATTGTGTTTACCAAAGACAACAAAGGGTTCTTATATGGCGAAGCAGATGTGAAATACCAAGATATAACAATCAAGGGAGAGCTCATCACCATGGATATGGATAGCAGCCTTATTAGTGCAACTTTTGGTATAGACTCGTTGGGCAAAGAGTTTGGGTTTCCAACATTTGACGACAAAGGGACAGAGTATGAGATGAAGGGCGTTCGATACAACTTTAAAACAGAAAAAGCCTTTATCTCAAATGTAGTTACAGAGCAGGGAGAAGGATACATTGTAGCCAATCAGGCTAAAAAGAATGATGACAACTCATTCTATATGATTAATGCAAAATATACAACTTGCGATTTGCATGAACACCCCCACTTCTACCTAAACCTTTCTAAAGCTAAAGTGAGACCAGGACAAGATGTAGTAACAGGCCCTGCATGGCTGGTGGTAGGCGATGTTCCACTTTTTCCAATTGTTCTCCCTTTTGCTTTTTTCCCATTCAACGAAAGCTATTCATCGGGAATTATTATGCCTTCCTATGGCGACGAAATGGAGAGAGGTTTCTATTTGCACAACGGAGGATACTATTTTGCAATAAGCGACTATGTAGACTTGGCCGTTACGGGTGAGATATATACAAAAGGCTCGTGGGGGCTTGGCGCTAAATCAAATTATCGGAAACGATATAAATACTCAGGAAACGTAAATACAAACTATCTAAAAACTATTTTAGGTGACAAGGGCTTGCCAGACCACTCAGTGTCAACTGATTTCAGACTTAGTTGGACACACACACAAGACCCTAAAGCAAATATGTATAGCACACTGTCTGCAAGTGTAAACTACTCTACCAGCTCATACAATCAGCGCAATATGACATCGCGCTACAACAGAGAGGCAACCAACAACACAAAAAGCTCGACAGTAAACCTCACGCAAAGGTTTCCCAATTCACCCTTCAATCTTTCTGCATCGGGGAGTCTAAACCAAGTATCGCGCGACTCTACAATTTCGGCAACACTGCCCAACTTGTCTATCAATATGAGTCGTATCTACCCATTCAAACGTAAAGACGCTATAGGCGAAGAGCGCTGGTTTGAGAAGATAACAATGAGCTATTCGGGAGAGTTTCGCAACTCGATACATACAAATGAAAGTGAATTTTTAAAAGCCGATATTGTAAAAGATTGGAAAAACGGAATGCGACATAGCATTCCTGTTAGTGCAACATTCACTCTTCTTGATTATATTAACATCTCGCCATCTTTTAATTACAACGAGCGTTGGTACACAAACAAAGAGATGAAAGAGTGGAATCCTGAAACTAAGCGACACGAAGTTACAGATACTATTTACGGATTCAATCGTGTGTATGACTATAGCACCTCGCTAAGCATAAACACAAAGCTTTATGGCATGTATAAGCCCTTGCCAATGTTTGGCAATAAAGTTCAAGCAATACGACACGTGTTTACTCCTAGCATTAGCTTTAGTTATCGACCAGACTTTGGGGCTTCGCGCTACAACTTCTACGAAACCTACAATTACAAAAATGAATACGGAGAAGATATTGAACACACTTATTCACCTTATGAAAAGGGAATGTTTGGAGCACCCTCAACAGGGAAGCAAGGAAATATTGGATTCGATTTTAAAAACAACGTAGAAATGAAAATTCGCTCAGAAAGTGATACTACGGGATATAAAAAAATTAGCCTTATCGACGATTTGGGTATCAACTTTAGCTACAACATGATGGCCGACTCTATGAAGTGGAGCATGATAAATAGCAACATGCGCTTGAAACTATCAAAATCATACACGCTTAGCCTCAATGCAACATGGGATCCTTATATGTATGAAGTAAACGAAAGCGGACGCCCTGTACATGTTGACAAATTGAGAATACTGAACGGAAAAGGATTTGGACGTTTATATAGCACTGGCACATCGTTTGCGTACTCCATCAATCAAGATACTTTTGGCAAATTATTTGGAGGCAAAGATAAAAAGAAAGAAGGAGATACGGATGAAAACGAAAACCTAGTAGATGATGGTAGTCTAGGGCGCAATCCCGAGTTTGAAGAACAAACAAGAGAACCAAAAAGTGCTTTCTCGCAAAACCAGTCAGACTCAGAAGATTTTGATGCATATGGATATATGAAACCAGGAGTTACTTGGAATCTATCGTTCAACTATTCGCTCAGATATGGATATGGAGACTTTGATTTTGACAAACTAGAGTATAAGGGCCAATTAACACACAGCTTGGGAATAAGCGGAGCATTGCAACCTACCAAAAACTGGAACTTTACATTCAACACCGACTACAACTTCGATTTGAAAAAACTAACCTATGTGAATTGCACGCTCACACGCGATTTACATTGCTGGAGCATGTCGGCTAGCTTTATACCCATTGGCCCATACAAATCGTACAATTTTATTATCAGAGCCAACTCATCACTCTTGCAAGACCTCAAGTACGAACAACGCAGTTCGCCCTATGAAAATATGGAATGGTATTAAAAGAACAGAAGCAAAACTAAAGCTTGCAGGCTAATAATCTATCAACATACCAAAGCATTACCTTTATCTCGGCTTATTCAATAATACAAACACACCAACAAACCAGAAAGATATGAATTACGAAATAGAACGAAAGTTTTTAGTTGCTGGTGAGTATAAGTCGCAAGCCTTTGCTCAATATCGTATAGTTCAGGGCTACCTTTCGTCCGTGCCCAATAGAGTGGTTCGCATCCGTATAAAAGGCGACACTGCCTACCTTACTATTAAAAGCACAGTTTCTGACAGTGAGTTTACCCGCTATGAATGGGAAAGAGAAATTCCTGTGAAAGATGCCGAAGATATGCTCAAGTTCTGTGAAAAAGAAATTATCGAAAAAACACGCCACTTAATCAAAGTAGAATCACATGTGTTTGAAGTAGATGAGTTTTACGGAAGCAATCAAGGACTGTTAATAGCCGAAGTAGAGTTAAAATCAGAAGACGAGGTGTTTAAGAAACCAGCATGGTTAGGAAAAGAGGTGACAAGTGATAGTAGATACTACAATTCAATGTTAGTGAAACATCCTTATAGCAAATGGTAGAAACAGATATAATTTAGCAATCTTATCAATATTGTTTAAATTAACTTCTACTTCTCAATTTACTCCACCTACAAAACATAGCATCCATAATATCAATCATCATAAAAAGTAACGACCCAATAATGGAGAGCATCACAATTCCAGCATACATAGTAAGATAGTCTATACGCATCCAAGCATCAACAATAAAAAACCCCAACCCCTTGTCTGTTCCAAATGTTTCTGTTACAAACAATACAGAAGTAGCAATCCCAACAGAAACTCGTAGTGCAGAGAATATCTCGGGCAGAATAGCGGGCAAAACCACATGCCATATCTGTTGTATCTTTGAGGCTCCTAACGTAGATAGCACATAGTAGTTTTCTTTATCGATATTATTTATAGCATCACGTATTGATATAGTAAGTTGAAACACAATAATCAAGACAATCATCACCACTTTAGTAGTCTCACCTATACCAAATAGAATCATGGCAACAGGAAGAAGGGCAAGCTTAGGAACTGGATAAGACAAATAGAGTAAAGGATTTAGCAGCTTATTAGCTTTTTTACTAAGCCCTGTCAACAATCCTCCAGCCATACCCAAAACCAATGCTAGGAAAACACCTATCAATATACGACGCAAACTGGCTGCAGAGTGATCAAACATGCCCTGAGAAAGTGATTTGGGCAAGGTAGCATAAACATCTATTGGATTAGGTAAGGCTTTGTTGTTGAAAACAACTGCTAGCAACCACCAAATGGTATTTAGCGAAAGTATGCCAGCAAATAAAAGACGAAACGACTTGGGCAAAAATATTTTTCTTGCTCTATTACTTTCACCGTAATGAATGTTCTTTCTGCTATTCATCTCTTCCTGTGTTAACTCCTTCACGAATCCAACTCTTTAATTGCTCCTTAAATGCTGCAAATGCAGTTTCGTTTTGTTGCTCGTTGTTTTCGAAAAGAGGGTTTTTTACAAAGCGCAACACTGTTGCTGGTTGTTTATCCAATAAAAGAATATGATTGCCCAACTTCACTGCTTCCGACAAATTGTGGGTAGTGAAAATAGTGGTGGGTCGATACTTTCGCCACAAATCTAAAAATAGTTCCCGAGAAGTATCTGCCGTAAGGGTGTCTAATGAAGAGAAAGGTTCATCTAGCAATAAAATATCAGGATGTGATATAAATACACGCGCAAGCGCAACGCGTTGTCGCTGTCCTCCACTCAGTTGCGATGGATAACGCATGAGCAAATCAGTCAATTCAAGTTTATGCAACACCTCGTTTACCTCATCCTCATCAACTTTAAGATTCTTATTTATCTTAGTGGGCAGTAAAATATTATCTCTCACCTTCTTCCAAGCAAGCAAGCCAAAACTTTGGGGCACGTAGCCATAGGTCAATCCAGCAGCGCGTAGTTCACTCTTTCCCATCAGTATTTCGCCCTTGTAGTTTTTAATAATTCCGCTCAACACATTCAGCAGTGTAGATTTACCACAACCCGAAGGGCCAACAATAGTAAGAGTTTTCCCTTTTTCTAAAGAAAAAGAGATATCCTTGAGAACTTGCGTATTGCCAAAGTTGACTGAAACATTGTTTAGAGAAAGTTGTCCGAAGCTCATATTATTAAAAAAATCAGGGAACAAGTCCCGTTGCTATTAAAGTACTGATATCAAAGTCGAATACCACTAGCTCTTTAGCTTTCAGCCACTTATCAACTCTTTGCAAATCTTTTTCTTGAGGCAATTGAGCACTAGTATAATTTGGTAGCTTTATTTTAGAGGCAAGCACTGATGGGACACCAATTTCTGAAACCAACAAAGCTTCAAAAGTAGAGGCTGGTTTTGAGTTGATAAGTTCTACGGCCAAATTGTAGGCGCGATAAAAACTCTTTATTGCAGCTTTTTTATCAGCAATAGCCTCATCACGAAATGCAATTCCGGTTACACGCAAATCCATATTTTTTATATCTATCACGCTCCTATTTCCATCGCTTAAAGCAATGGTAACAAAGGGATCGGGCAGCATAGTTGCATCAATTCTGGCATTCCTCAACATCTCTAAGCGGAGTGGTATTTTATTAATCTCCACTTTATCCACATCGGATAGCTCAATGTTGGCTTCTTCCAAAATCCAATCGGTACAGAAATCAATAACTGTATTACGCGATACAGCTAAGCGCTTACCTTTCAAATCCTGAATTTTGTATACTCCTGCTCCTTCTGCCGCAACTAATACAAAAGAGCCATCGCATTGAGAGAGAACTTTTAAGTTTATACCTCCCGCACGTTGTATAGCAGCACCAGTATAATCTACTATTGCTCCATCTAAGTTGCCACTCTGAAAAGCAGCATCGCGCTCATTGGCCGAGTAAAATTTACTGATTGTAACATTGACACCCTCTTGGTCAAAAAAACCATTTTCCTTCGCCACCGCTATAGGAAAATAGTCCATAGACGACATTACACCTATATCTAACTCAGGACTTTTGTCGTTATCTGAAGCTTCACCTCCTTTGTTGGTGCAACTCAGCAAAAAAACAAATATTAACATCAAAAAAATAATATGTCTTGATTTTATATGCATACTATAAATTGGGTTGTAATGGATTTTGGTTATTTAAAACAAGATTCGAAGTTAATTAAAAAACTGGTTATTTATTATCTACAGTTGTCAAATTAAAAAAAGCCACTCTTTTCAAAATGGCTTTAAATCATTTATAAACTGAAGGCTTACTCTACAATCGTTACCCAACCATGCACATCTGGCTCATCGCCATATTGTATTGCACGTAGCTTATCATACAGTTTCTTAGAGATTGGTCCGGGATTACCTTCTTTGCAAAACTCATAGGTTATATTTTCATTTATATCGTCTATCCTTAAAATAGGACTGATAACAGCAGCCGTTCCACAAGCACCTGCTTCTTCAAAAGTAGCAAGCTCTTCGACAGGAACTGGGCGACGCTCAACCTTCAGACCAATATCTTCAGCCAATTGCATAAGGCTCTTATTGGTAATAGAAGGAAGAATGGAAGGCGATTTTGGTGTGATGTATGTATTGTCTTTTATTCCAAAGAAGTTGGCAGGACCACATTCATCAATATATTTTTTCTCTTTTGCATCAAGATAGACTACAGCAGAGTAACCCATTTTTGCAGCCTTAACACCCGATTGCATGCTTGCCGCATAGTTTCCACCCACTTTGTAAGTTCCTGTTCCAAGCGGAGCCGCTCTGTCATACTCGCGCATGATAGCCATTGGGGTAGGTTTAAATCCTTCCTTAAAATAAGGTCCCACTGGAGTTACAAACACTATAAATGTATATTCTTTTGCTGGACTAACACCAACTTGAGCACTTGTGCCAAAAAGCAAAGGACGTATGTATAGTGATGCTCCACTTTCGTAAGGTGGCACAAAACGCTCATTTGCCTTCACAGCCTTCATCACAGCCTCTTCAAACAATTCTACGGGAAGTTCGGCCATCATTATGCCATTACAAGATTTTTGAAGGCGAAGTGCATTCTCACGCATCCTAAATAGACGAATTTTGTTATCTTTACCCCTAAAGGCTTTCATACCCTCAAAAGCTTCTTGTCCGTAATGCAAACAGGTTGCTGCCATATGAATGTCTACAAACTCAGAAGTTTCTAACTCAGGTGTGCTCCATTGACCATTGCTGTAATGAGTACGAACATTGTAGTCGGTTTTCATATAACCGAATGATAAGCTTGACCAGTTAATTGATTCCATGTTTAATTTTTTAAATTAGATATACATAATAGTTAGATTTGATTATTACAAATATAAGATTATTTTCTCTAATCGTGATTTATTTACAACATAAATAGCTAATTTCGCAACCCCAAAATGATTGATAAAGCAACCATAGACCGTATTCAAGACGCTGCACAAATTGTAGATGTAGTATCTGACTTTGTTACACTCAAAAAAAGAGGAGTGAACTATGTGGGTCTGTGTCCATTTCACGACGATCGTACACCCTCTTTTTCTGTATCTCCCTCAAAAAACATTTGTAAATGTTTTGCTTGTGGCGAAGGTGGCACGGCCATACACTTCATTATGAAGCACGAGCAACTCAGCTATTACGAGGCATTAAAGTATTTAGCCAAAAAGTATAATATCGAGGTTAGAGAGAGAGAGTTGACCAATGAAGAGAAGAAATTAGAAGGCGAACGTGAAAGTATGTTTATTATAAACGACTATGCACGCACTTATTTCAAAAACATACTTTACACAAATCCTGAAGGTAAAAGCGTGGGCCTCTCCTATTTCAAAGAAAGAGGATTTAGAGACGATATCATCAAGAAATTTGAATTGGGCTATGCACTTGAACAGCGCAATGCTTTTTCAACAGAAGCCATGCGACTAGGTTATAAAAAAGAATTGCTTATTAAAACTGGACTTGTTGCAGGAGGCGACAACAACAGCCCACTTTATGACAGATTTCGAGGGCGGGTTATCTTTCCAGTACATACACTATCGGGCAAAGTGGTAGCTTTTGGTGGTCGCATATTACGCAAAGCAGACAAAGTTGCCAAATATGTAAACTCTCCCGAAAGCGAAATATATTCAAAAAGCCGCGAATTATATGGCCTATTCTTTGCAAAAAGAGCCATTGTTAAAGAAGACCGCTGCTTTATGGTGGAGGGATATACCGATGTGCTTTCAATGCATCAAGCAGGTATTGAAAATGTTGTTTCTTCTTCCGGAACTGCACTCACTACCGGACAAATAAGACTCATACGCCGTTTCACCCAAAACATGACTGTGCTTTATGATGGGGATGCTGCGGGAATATCTGCTGCACTCAGAGGAATTGATTTACTTCTAGAAGAGGGCTTAAACGTAAAGGTTGTTTTACTACCAAAGGGCGAAGACCCAGACTCGTTTGCACGTAAACAAAATGCAGAAAGTTTTAATAAGTTTATTGTTGAAAACGAAGTAGATTTTATTCGTTTCAAAGCGCAACTCTTGCTCAACGAAACAAAAGAAGACCCTGTAAAACGGGCTGGACTTATCTCTAATATTGTAGAGAGCATTGCACTTATACCCGGTGGTATAAAACGCTCGGTTTATGTAAAGGATAGTGCTAATATGCTACAGATAAACGAGAAGCTATTAATTCAAGAAGTAAATAAAATACGATTAAGAAAGTACGACCAAAGAAATCGCCCCTCAGTAAAAAGGTCTAACAAGCCATTGGATAGAGGAGCTACACAACAAGAGACAAACTCAACAGATATATCTTCAAACAAAGAGGCCAGTGTAACTGTTGTACGCAGAAAGACACGTATAGAAAACTTTGAGCGACAAATCATTCGCTATATCGTGCGCTATGGAATGAAATTGATTTTTCAGCGCTTCGAGAAACATAAAAAGGACAGACAATCTGAAGAGGTGCAAGTTTTAGTGGAAGAAGGAAGTACAGTAATAGAGTTTATTCATTTCGATTTGGAGCGCGACAATATAAAACTCACCAACGAACTTTATGCTCAAATATTTGAAGAGGCATACAAAGAGTCTGCAAACGAGGACTTTGAACCTGCAAGATATTTCACCTCGCATGCTGACCAAAGCATAAGTAAACTGGCTACAGAAATGGTGAGCGACAAGTATCAGCTCAGTAAAATTCATGCCAGGACATTGGGTGAGAAACACGACGATGAAAACTCGATCTTGCTCGAAGAAAATGCACTTGAGCAATTAATACCTCGAGTAACCACTGAGCTTAAAAATGCTTATGTTATGCAGCAGATATCGATGGTGATGAAAAAAATAAAAGATGCTCAAAACAGAGACGATTTTGAAACTACCCTCAAACTATTAGAAGAGAAAAAGAAACTAGAAGAAATTAAAAAGTTACTTGCTAAAATGCTTGGCGAACAAGTAATCCTTAAGTATTAAAGTAGTAAGAAAACTATCATAAAACTTATAAATAAACTAACCCCCCCCTAACAATAACTATTTATGCATTATGTAGAGACTAAAGATGTGGTAAAACAATTTTCACAACATCTGGCGCTAAATAAAGTTAGTATTAGAGTGCCTGAGGGTGCAGTTTTTGGTCTTCTAGGACCAAATGGTGCAGGCAAAACCACTCTCATTCGTATCATCACACGCATTACAGCTCCAGATAGTGGAGAGATATTGCTAAATGGGAGTTCGCTAAACAGAGAGGATATATACAAAATAGGATATCTGCCAGAAGAGCGCGGTTTGTACAAAAAAATGAAAGTTGGCGAACAGGCTATGTATTTGGCACGACTAAAAGGAATGTCGCGCGACCAAGCTCACCGAGAGATAGTGAAATGGTTTAATAAATTCGAAATCATGGGCTGGTACAACCGTAAGGTAGAAGAACTATCGAAAGGTATGCAACAGAAAGTGCAGTTTATCTCTACCATCATTCACAACCCCGACCTATTGATATTTGACGAGCCATTTAGCGGTTTCGACCCTGTAAACGCTGAACTGATAAAACAAGAAATGCTTAAATTAAAAGCAGAAGGCAAAACCATTATTCTCTCTACCCACAACATGGAGTCGGTGGAAGCTTTATGCGACGAGATAGCACTAATCAACAAATCGGAGGTTGTATTACAAGGCAGTGTGTATGATTTGCGTAACGAACACAAGAAAGATGTCTTTAAATTCAGACTTCTAACAGATCATTTTAACAACGAAGAGTTGAATTTAGAGCTGCTTACAAACGAAAGATATAACGAGTTTACCGATATCCGGGTAAAGAAACCAGAGAATATGGATCAGTCTCAACTGATAAAACTAATGCTAGACAAATACAAAATAGCATCGTTTGAAGAAGAGCTACCTACTATGAACGAAGTATTTATCGAAACCGTAACAAAGTAAAACAACACCATATTTATGAACGCATTAAAAATAATCATATCGCGCGAATACCTTTCACGTGTTACTAAGAAGTCTTTCATTTTGCTTACTATCTTTATGCCGTTTCTGTTTACAGCATTGGTATTTGTACCTTATTGGCTATCAACAGTAAAAGATTCGGGAATACGTAAAATTGTAGTTATAGACGAGTCGAGGATTTATGCATCAGAATTTGAAAACACCTCCTATTACGAGTACGAAGTATTAAACGAAACTAGTGCCACTGAACAACAATCTCGTCTTGGCAAAGATGTATATGCTATTCTGCATATAACTAACGACCTTAGTAAAAAACCGAAAGCGGTAAGCCTGCTATCTGAAAGGCAAGCTCCAATGGATTTGCTAGTTTCAATAGAAAGAAAGCTTTCGGAGAAAGTGGCCGAGCAGAAATTGGAGGAATTATCGCACAGAGACAATATAGACAGCGAAACAATAGCTCAAGTGAAAGAGATAATAGAATCGGATAATAGTATATCACTCACTACAATGAGATGGGGAGACGATGGTAAGATATCTGAAACATCTACTGTTGTTGCATCAATTGTTGGGGGCGGATTTACGTTCCTCATCTATATGTTTATCATGATTTATGGTAGCATGGTGATGCAGGCTGTAATGGAAGAAAAACGAAGTCGAATTGTTGAAGTTATGATTTCTTCTGTTAAACCTGTTTATATGCTAATTGGTAAAATTATTGGGATAGGACTAGTAGGAATTACCCAGTTAGTTTTTTGGGGGGTAATGATAGCATTACTCTTTACAGGAGTCTCATTTTTTATGGTCAACCCCGAACAGGCATCGCAAATGGCAGCTGCTAGTGGCGAAATGGGGGGAATAAGCGGCATGGATATCGAAGGAGCTTTGGCATCAATCATGTCAGTAAACTGGTTCGAAATTATCTTCTA
>CAZIUT010000027.1:0-14018 GCA_964542545.1 uncultured Dysgonomonadaceae bacterium
GATGAATTTCAGGATCGCCATATACTTCACTAGTTGAAGCTTGAAGTATTTTTGCGCCAGTGGCTTTTGCTGTTTCCAGCATGTTTATTGCACCCATTACAGAAATCTTGACAGTTTGAATTGGATTGTGCTGATAATGTATAGGAGAGGCAGGACATGCAAGGTTATATATTTCGTCAACTTCTGCAATGTATGGATTTACTATATCATGGCGGATAAGTTCAAACATTGGATTATCGAGCATTGGCAACACATTTATTTTACTTCCAGTAAAATAATTATCTAAACAAAGAACTTCATTGTTTAGATCTAAAAGCTTTTTACAAAGATGTGAACCAATAAAGCCGGCTCCGCCAGTTACTAATATTTTTTTTTTCATGCTGAAACTATGTTAGTGGGCAAAATTACTTAATTATCTTTTAATCAACAACGATGATCAAAAGATATATCTAAGAAGCTTCGTGAATTATTGTAAAAAAAGAAGAATATTAGAGAAAAAACTATATCTTTGTTGTTGTTAATTAAATAATTTCTGAAATATTGAGATTGTTTTTTTTTAATTACACTAATATATACTTCAAATGGCAAAATCAATTCTATATTTATTATTCTTATCCTTTACTTTATTTTCATGTCAAAGAATTGATAATAGGTTAGTTATAGAGGGAAAATTATCAAATTTAACTACTCCTTATGTTATTGCTTCATCACGGGTGTCAGACACTATTCGTATAGACACTATTCTAGTGGATAAGAATGGTAAATTCTCTTATTCGCAAAATATAGATACTACTACAGTTTTTGTTTTTTATTTCAATGATTTTAATTCCTCTACAATAGTATTTGCAGATAAAGGAATAAATAAAATTAAGATGAAAGGTGATGCTAAATTGTCTGACTTAATTGAAATAAAAGGAGGCGAAGTTAATGAAGGTCTTACTTTTTTTAAAAAGGAAAATGAGACACTATTAAGACAACGTACTCTTTTTATGCAAAGGAAAAACTACGAAAATGATAGTTTATCAAATTCGGCTTCTGTAATTTCTGAAAAAGAAGAGACTGCAACTTTAAATTCTCTTAATCATGAATTAGTACAAAATGTAGAAGAGTTTATTTTAATTAATCCTGATAAATTTACTAGTGTAATATTAATTAATGAGTTTTTTAAGAACAACGAAAATCCCGAAACATTAAATAGAGTACTAGAATATTTAGAAGGTGATGCTTTAGAATTCCCATTAACTTATAAATTAAGAGAGCATAGTAAAAAACTGATGCTTTCTGCAGAAGGTGCTCAAATGCCTTATTTTAATTTAAAAATAGACAAGGATGAATATATAGAGTCGTCAGATTTTAAAAATAAATATCTTTTGCTTTCATTTATATCATCAGATGGGGATGATTCTAGAGAAAATATAAAAATATTAAAAGATGTATATGCCTCTATAGATACTACGGATATTAATTTCCTTTCGGTTTATATCGATTCAGATTCTTTGCCAATGAAAAGTAACCCATTAGATTCTATTCCATGGAAAATTGTTATTGAAGACAATAGTTGGGGATCTGATATTGTTAATGCTTATAATATTAACTATCTCCCTTTTAATATTTTAATTGACCAAAAAGGTGAAATTGTTACAAGGGATATTCCTGTAAGTGATGTGAAAAGTTTGATTAATACAAAAATTAAAAAAACCAAGAAATAAAAATCAAATTTGTATGCTTGTTAAAGTTTTTGCTGCTGCTGTTCAAGGTATTAGTGCTACACTAATTACAATTGAAGTTAATTGTTCTAAGGGTATAAAATTTCTTTTAGTTGGCTTGCCAGATGCTTCAGTAAAAGAAAGCCATGAACGCATGATTTCTGCATTACAATTCAATGGATATAAATTTCCACGTAAACAGGTTGTAATAAATATGTCGCCAGCCGACATACGGAAGGAAGGTTCTGCTTACGATTTACCACTTGCAATTGGGGTGTTGGCAGCTTCCGAAGGTTTAAAAACAGATAAGCTTGCAGATTATATTATGATGGGAGAACTCTCTCTTGATGGAACTATTCTTCCTGTAAAAGGAGTCTTACCCATTGCTATTTTAGCAAAAGAAAGCGGTTTTAAAGGATTTATTTTACCCCATGAAAATGCAAAAGAAGCTGCTGTTGTAGAAGGATTAGAAGTTTTTGGTGTAAAGAATATAAAAGAAGTTGTGGAGTTTTTTAATGATGAAGCTATTCTTACACCTACTTTTGTAGATATAAATAAAGAGTTTTTAAATCATCAATCAACTTTTGATTTTGATTTTTCTGATGTAAAAGGACAAGAAAATGTGAAACGTGCACTTGAAGTTGCAGCAGCAGGTGGGCACAATATTATTTTAATAGGACCTCCTGGAGCAGGAAAATCTATGATGGCAAAGAGAATGCCATCAATTTTACCACCTTTCACGATAGATGAAGCTCTTGAAACTACTAAAATTCATAGTGTGGCCGGACAAATCGGAACAAATACTGCATTAATGCCCCGTCGTCCTTTTCGTTCACCTCACCATACTATTAGCGATGTAGCCATGGTAGGAGGCGGAACTTATCCACAGCCAGGTGAAATAAGTTTGGCTCATAATGGAGTTTTATTTCTTGATGAGCTACCAGAATTTAATAGAAGTGTACTCGAGGTGATGCGCCAACCTCTAGAAGATAGAAGGATAACAATATCACGAGCTAAATTTACTGTAGAGTATCCTGCAAGTTTTATGATGGTTTCTGCTATGAATCCGTGCCCTTGTGGATACTATAATCATCCTGACAGGGAGTGTGTTTGTGCACCAGGTACAGTTCAGAAATATTTAAATAAAATATCGGGTCCATTGCTTGATAGGATTGATATTCATATAGAAATTGTACCTGTTCCTTTCGAGAAAATATCTGATAGAGCCCCTGCTGAATATAGTTCCGAAATTAGTAAACGAGTTATAAAAGCACGTAAAATACAAGATGAGCGCTTTAAAAATATCAATGAAGTTTATTGTAATGCACAAATGACTTCTAAGCTAATCAATAAGTATGCTCTTCCTGATGCTACTGGCCTGCAATTAATGAAAACAGCAATGGAAAGGCTCAATCTTTCGGCACGTGCATATGATAGGATACTCAAAGTTTCTCGCACCATAGCTGATTTAGAAAAAAGTGAAAAAGTTGAGCCGAGCCATTTAGCTGAAGCTATCAATTATCGCAATTTAGATAGAGAGACTTGGGCTAGTCAGTAGGCGGTGCTTTGGTGACATGTATTTATAAATTTATATTTTTTATATGTTTTGAAATATGGTTATTGTAGTTCAATAGCGTCCTAAACGTTTAAAAAGAAAGAAGGGTAGTTTTTATTATTTTAAAGATACTGATAATCAGCATCTTTACCAAGCATGTATGCTGCTTTTTTATTGTATATCAGCAAGTTATATTACTTGTGAAAGTTGAGTTAATGATTAAATATTGAACTATTCTACTAAGTTTGTGAAGTGTTAATAAAAGAAGGTGTCTAATAACGATACCTTCTTTTTTTATTCTATCCAGCTATTTTCTTAACGATTTCTCTTTTAGATGAGTTGAACTTACATTATTTGTTTGTAAAAATTCAAAATGGTTATAAAAATTGATCTCACAAAGACTAATTGCTCAGCTAGACATCCGCGTCAGCTGCCTACACTAATCGTACACATCAACTGTCACTAAGCTTGCCGGAGTGATGAGAATAATGTGATAATGTTGAAATATACAATGCAAGATTGAAAGAATATGGGTTAATTGTCAAATCTACGATACAAGATTGAAAAAGTGTGAGTTGATTGTCAAATCTACGGCTCAAGATTGAAGAAATATGACATAAAAGTCAAATCCATCATGGTGTTTTTGAGTTATATGAGATACAAGTCCAATCCATCGTAATGTTTTTGAGTTTTATACCATAAATTTTTGAGCTGTGTGTAAATAAGGTTGCCTATATGGTTTGGTTTTTATTTTCCATAAACTCTTAAAATATAGTTGCTTGAACAAATAATTTTATGAAATAATTTATTTTATAAATAGACCCAAGCTAAAGTCATTTCTTCATGCATGGAGTCTTAATTATGATTATATTTTTTAACTTTGTTGATACTAAATAAACATAGATTATGCACACCGATTTTCTAATACGACCCGCTATTTTGCCTATAGGTTTACTATTGTGTACACCTCTTCTCTCTCAGTCTAAAGAAGAAGCCAAGCAACCTAATGTTCTCTTCATCATTGCAGATGATATGCGCCCAGAGTTTGGTTGTTATGGAGTAGAAGGAGTTAAAACGCCCAATATAGATGCTCTTGCATCTTCGGGGGTGTTGTTTCAAAATGCATATTGCAATGTTCCTGTTAGTGGGGCTTCGCGTGCAAGTTTGTTAACGGGTGTTTATCCCAATTACCCTACTCGATTCACGGCTTATAACTCCCTTGCTCAAGAAGAATGTCCTTGGGCAATACCCATGTCTGAGTGGTTTGTTCAAAATGGTTATTACACTATTTCTAATGGAAAGGTATTTCATAATATTACTGACCATGATATTACATGGAGCGAGTATCCATGGCGTGTTGACCCCGATGGATATGGAAAGGATTGGGCAGAATATAATAAATGGGAGTTATGGATGAATAAAGAATCGGGTAATGCTATCAATCCTGCTACAATGCGTGGCCCTTATTGTGAAAGTGCAGATGTGCCCGATACTGCTTACGATGATGGTAAAATAACAGTGAGAACTATCGATGATCTAAAACGATTAAAAGAAAAAGATGAGCCTTTCTTTCTTGCTTGTGGCTTTTGGCGTCCTCATTTACCATTTAATGCTCCAAAGAAATATTGGGACATTTATAATAGAGAAGATATTCCTTTAGCACAAAACAGATACAGACCCTCTGATTTACCAAAACAGGTGAAAACTTCTACAGAAATAACGAGTTATGCACGTGTTGATAATACCTCAGATATTGATTTCCATCGTGAGGCCAAGCATGGCTATTATGCATGTTTGAGTTATATTGATGCTCAAATTGGTATGATACTGCAAGCGTTAGACGATTTGGAGTTGAGCGAAAATACTATTGTGGTTCTTATTGGAGATCATGGTTGGCATCTTGGTGAACATGACTTTTGGGGCAAACACAATTTAATGGAAAAGTCAACTCATAGTCCATTAATTGTTCGTGCACCAGGCACACAAAAAGGAAAAACAGAATCGATGGTAGAGTTTGTAGATATATATCCCACACTTTGCGATTTATGCAATATTCCCCAACCCAAAGATCAATTAGATGGAAGAAGCTTTGCGCCTATATTAAACAACTTGGAGAAACGTACAAAGCATAATTTGTATATTCAATGGCAAGGTGGCTATAATGCAGTATCAAACCGGTATAATTTTGCTCTATGGGCCAACGCACGTGAAAAAAACATGATGTTGTTTGATCACAAGAATGATGCAGAAGAAAATAAAAATGTAGTGAATGAGCCACAGTACAAAAAAGTAATTAGCCAAATGAAATGGTTTCTTTCAAATAAAAAGAAAACTAAAAGCATATCGGTGTTAAATTATTAAAACCATGAACACCAAACGATTAAACGTACTCTTAACGCTTCTTCTAATTGTATCAATAGGAAGCATATTAACTGCTCAGCGAGAAAGTATACTGCTCAATGATGATTGGAAATTTCGTTTTTCGCACCAAGTGGAGCAAAGAAGTGGGCAGCGTATCGATTTACCCCATACATGGAATACCACTGATGCTTTATCGGGTAAGATAGATTATAAAAGAGGAATAAGAAATTATGAAAAGAGTCTCTATATAAAACCTGAATGGAAAGGAAAACGACTCTATATTCGTTTCGAATGAGCTAATTCTGTTTCTAATCTATTTATTAATGGTAAACATATTGGAGAACACAGAGGAGGTTATGCTGCATTTATCTTTGAAGTAACAGAAAATGTTGATTTTGACAAGGACAACAAGATATTGGTTCGGGTAAACGACGCTGAACAATTTGATGTGATGCCTTTAGTGGGCGATTTCAACTTCTATGGTGGTATTTATCGCGATGTTCATTTGCTTGTAACCAACGATGTTTGTATTTCGCCTCTTGATTATGCTTCTTCTGGAGTTTTCTTATTACAAGAATCAGTTTCTGAAAAGAAAGCTGACGTTGCAGCCCAAATTCAACTATCTAATGCAAGCTCATTAGAAAAGTCAGTGAAATTGAAATTGAAAATCCAAGATGGTTAAAAAGTTATTAAGGAGGAGTTGGTTGATTTTAATTTACATGCAAATACCAACACGCTTCAAACTATCAACTTCTCTATTCAAAACCCTCGATTGTGGAATGGCAAAGCTGATCCTTTTATGTATCGAGCCATTGTAGAGTTGTACGATAATGATAAACTGGTTGATATAATGGAACAACCATTAGGATTGCGCTATTATGAAACTGATCTACAAAAACTGATTTTATCTCAATGGAAAACATTTGCAAATCAGAGGTGTATGCCGACATCAAGACAGAGCCAAAAGAGGCAATGCACTCTTTCCAAAGCATCACCAAGAAGATATGGATATTATGCTGGATATGGGTATAAACGCTATACGACTTGCTCATTATCCACAAGCTAAAGAAATGTATAACCTTACTGATGAGCATGGCATAGTAACATGGGCTGAAATACCCTTTATTGGTCCAAGGGGATATAAAGATAAAGGGTTTGTTGATTTGGAGACGTTTAAACAAAATGGAGAACTTCAGCTTATCGAATTGATAAAACAAAACTTCAAACATCCTTCAATATGTTTTTGGGGTCTTTTTAATGAGTTGAAAGAAGATGGCGATAACCCAGTAGAATACGTTAAACATCTAAATAAGCTGGCACACAAGCTTGCCCCATCTCGACCAACAGTTTCTGCAAGTAATCAAGGTGGCGATCTTAATTTTCTGACAGATCTAATAGCATGGAATAGATATGATGGATGGTATGGTGGCATGCCACATAATCTGGGAGAGTTTTTAGATGCAACACACAGCAAGAGCCCACAGCTTAAGATAGGTGTTAGCGAATATGGAGCTGGCGGTAGTATTTATCATCAGCAAGACTCATTAGTTAAGACAAACCCTACTAGTTGGTGGCATCCTGAAAATTGGCAAACACATTACCACATCGAAAGTTGGAAAACTATTAGTGAACGGCCGTTTGTGTGGGGCTCTTTCATTTGGAATATGTTTGATTTTGGTGCTGCTCACCGCACAGAGGGCGATCGACCTGGAATAAATGATAAGGGGTTGTTTACTTTTGACCGAAAAGTGAAAAATGATGCCTTCTATTTTTATAAAGCTAATTGGAATAAAGAAGACAGGTTTATTTATTTGGCCAATAAGCGAAACACCCATCTCTCTAAAGCGAGGCAGATATTCACAATTTTCACCAATACAAAAGGAGCTGAGTTGATTGTAAACGGTAGGTCATTAGGAAAACAACGTGCAGATAAATTTTCAACTATAGTTTAGGGTAATATAGATCTTGAAAAAGGTGCTAATGCTATAAAAGTGATTTCTACAGATAATAATAAATTAATGGATGAAGTTACTTTATATAGGTAACCCAAAACAATTCAGATTGTCTTTTTTGCATAACCTTTAAAGCAGATAACTTGGTTATTCTGCTTTAAAAGGCGATTATATGTGTACTTTTGTATAATTATTTCACAAAACTTAAAGTACAAGCAAAGTAGATGGTTATTTTATCAATATTGATAATTGCAGGATTTCTTGCATTAATATTCGGAGCTAATTGGTTAGTTGATGGAGCATCGGCACTTGCCAAGAAATATAATGTATCTGATTTAATTATCGGACTCACTATTGTTTCTTTTGGTACTTCTGCTCCTGAACTAGTAGTTAATTCACTGGCGTCATACAATGGGTATTCAGATATTATTTTAGGTAATATACTAGGCAGTAACAATTTTAATCTCTTTATTACGCTAGGTATAGCAGGATTGATATACCCCATGAGGGTGCAAAGGTCTACTATTTGGAAAGAAATACCTATTTCTTTTTTTGCTGCACTACTCTTTTTTATGATGGCAAACAACTTCTTTTTTACCGACAATACTGCTGTATTGAGGATTGATGGAGCTGTGCTTTTGTTGTGTTTTATTGCATTTCTTTTTTATGTTTTCAAGGAAATGAAGGCAGGGAAAGAGCCTATAGGAGAGATAATTTATGAGCATAAATCTAACTTCAAAATATGGAGTTTAATAATATTGGGCTTGGCTGGTTTAATAATTGGTGGAAAGCTAGTTGTAGACAATGGTGTTGAGTTGGCAAAGCTATTAGGAGTGAGTGAAAAGATTATAGGATTAACGATTATTGCTGTTGGCACTTCGCTGCCCGAACTCTTAACCTCAGTAGTGGCTGCATTCAAGAAAAATAGTGGGATAGCGATGGGTAACATCATTGGTTCAAATATTTTCAATATTCTGTTTATTCTCTCTGTTAGTTCTTTAATTGCACCTATTCAGTTCAATTCACTTTTCAACATAGATATATACATATTATTAGGAGGGACTCTTTTCCTTTTTCTTGCAATGTTCGTTGGCAGAAAAAACAGACTAGATAGATGGCAAGCAGCCTCTCTTTTGATATTTTATGTAGCCTATATGGGTTTTTTAGTTTGGTTAGAATTGCCTCATCAAACGCAAATACTTTAGAGCAAAAAGGCTTATTTATATTTACAAAGTTTTAACAAACTTATTAAGTATGCAATACTAAAAGATTATATTTTATTTCTTGATTTTACAAAATTGTTGACACAACTCTTTTAATCAAAGCAAAAGTGGTATATTTATGCTTTATAACTAAATAGTTAATTAAATACGCGAGATAAAATACTAAACTTCTGCAACATGAAAAAAATAATAATTTTCACTAGAATTCTACTTTCTATACTATTCTTTTTTGCACTGAGTAGCTGTAACAAAAACAGCAACCCTCAAATGAAAAACCCTCCAAAGCATGTCATTCTTATTGGTTTTGACGGAATGAGTGCGAACAGTTTGAAAAACGGAATTGAAATGCCCAGTTTTCGTTCTATGATGAAGAGAGGGTCATATACATTGAAAAACAGATCTGTATTGCCCTCCTCTAGTGCAGCCAACTGGGCATCTATGTTTATGGGAGCAAGTCCCGAGCTTCATGGGTTTAATACATGGGGAAGCCAAAAGCCTGATTTTGACTCACGCGAAATGACAGAGAACAATTTGTTCCCTGATATCTTCTATCTAATCAGACAAGTGCAACCCAAAGCTGAGATGGGTCATATCTATGAGTGGGGTGGAATGTATTATCTTGCCGATAATAAATCGATTGATAATATTAGGCAAGCAACTCTTTCGGGTATTGACATTAAAAGTGCAGTTGCTCCAGCAGTAGATTACATAAAAGCGGAGAAACCTAACTTTAGCGCTATTATCTTTGCTGAACCTGATGGTGCGGGTCATAGTGAAGGCTGGGAGTCTGATGACTATATAAATATGCTTAATCATTTAGACAATGCCCTGCAAGCAATTGTAGATGCTGTGGAAGAGGCTGGCATGATGGATGAGACAGTTTTTATTTTAGCTTCAGACCATGGAGGAAAAGGAACAGGTCATGGAGGGCCAACGCTAGACGAAATGGAAACACCTATTGTATTTTGTGGTAAGGGAATAAAAAGCGATTTCGAAATTCCTGAAAGCACCATGGTGTATGATATAGCATCTACCATTGGCTATATGTTTGGGGTAGATCAACCACAAGTGTGGATAGGTCGCCCTATAATGTCGATATTTAATGAATAATCAAAATATCGATTATTGAAGCCTTCTCAAAGCTTGTGTTTTCAACATGCTAAGATATTATTGCCTTCAGAATAATAAGAATTCTATTTTTACAAATATAAGCGAAACTAACAATCGTATAAAAAGTATGTTACAAAAAACTCAGATTAAACTTTTAGGCCTATCAAGTTTGTGCATTCTGGGTGCAAGTTGCACCGAAAAAAGCAAAGAAAACAGTACCGAACTTCCTAAAAAGCCCAATGTTATAATTATTTTGGCCGATGATATTGGTTACGGTGATTTGAGCTGTTATGGCGAACCAACTATTAACACACCCAATGTTGACAATCTTGCAGCCCAAGGTGTTCGGTTTACCGATGCACATGCTGTAGCAGCCACTAGCACACCTTCGCGCTATTCATTGCTTACTGGAAACTATTCATGGCGGAGAGACGACACAGGAGTTGCTGCTGGCAATGCAGCAATGATTATTAATCCAGATGAGTTTACCATTGCACAAATGTTTCAGCAAGCAGGTTATAAAACTGCCGCTGTAGGCAAATGGCATCTTGGTATGGGTAAAGTGAGAGGTGAGCAAAACTGGAATGAAGAAATTGAATACGGACCACGAGAAATAGGTTTTGACTATTCATATCTAATGGCTGCTACTGGCGACCGCGTTCCGTGTGTGTATTTAGAGAATCAAAGGGTGGTAAATCTTGATGCCGAAAACCATCCTATAGCTGTAAGCTATTCTACTCCATTCCCTGGCGAACCATTGGGCAAAGACCACCCAGAACTATTGACTGTGATGAAGCCAAGCCCCAATCATGGACATGACCAAGCTATTGTTAATGGTATTTCGCGCATTGGCTACATGAAAGGTGGTGGAGATGCTTTGTGGTTAGACGAAAATATTGCTGATAGTATTACAACACATGCTGTTTCTTTTATAAAAGAAAACAAAGACCAACCATTTTTCTTGTACTTTGGAACAAATGACATACATGTTCCCCGTGTTCCGCATCCACGATTTAGAGGAAAGAGTGGAATGGGTCCTCGTGGCGATGCTATTTTAGAGTTTGATTGGAGTGTTGGACAAATCATTCAAGCTGTTCAAGATATTGGTGCAGAGGAAAACACTATCATAATCATTACCAGTGACAATGGTCCAGTTGTAGATGATGGATATATTGATCAAGCAGTAGAGCTACTTGGTGATCACCGTCCGTGGGGCGACCTCAGAGGAGGAAAATACAGTATTTTTGAAGCAGGAACACGTATTCCTCTAGTTGTTGCATTGCCAGGATATACTCAACCAATGGTCTCAGATGCTCCAGTGTCTCAAATAGATTTCTTTGCTTCTTTTGCAAACCTTGCTGGTATACAGCTGCCCGAAGGAGCTGGCAAAGACAGTAAAAATCAGATAGATGTTTTGCTAGGTAATTCTCAAATAGGTCGCGACTATATTATAGAATCTGCTAATACGTTATCTGTTTCAGATGGTAAGTGGAAATACATTGAGCCAAATAAAGGTAGAAGATATAATAAATTAGTTGATATAGAATTAGGGAACGATACACTTCCCCAACTTTATAATCTTAAGAACGATGTAGGCGAAACCAATAATCTTTATTTAGATAATCCTGAAAAACTAGAAGAGTTGAAAGGTATATTGGAAGCAGAAAAAAAGAAGTTCTAGTTTTCTTTTCACATTGTATTAAAACAGATATATTTTATGCAGCTTTTTACTTCAAAACTCCTGTACCCCTTAACAGGACTAGCCGTATTGGCCTCCTGTGAGGGTGTGGAAAAAGCAACTCCTGCAAAACCGCTGAATATAGTTTACATTATGACTGACGATCATACACGCCAGATGATGAGTAGCTATGATAACAGACATGTTGAAACACCTAATTTAGATAGAATTGCAGAAGGAGGTGTGCTTTTTGAAAATGCGTTTGTGTGTAACTCTATTTCTGGCCCTAGTCGTGCAGCTTTATTGACTGGTAAGCATAGTCACAAAAATGGTAAAATGGACAATCATACAAAGTTTGATGGTGATCAACAGACAGTTCAAGAGTTATTGAAAAATGCGGGTTATCAGACAGCTATGATTGGTAAATGGCATTTAGATAGTAGTCCAACTAATTTTGACTTTTGGGAAATACTACCTGGACAAGGAAATTATTATAATCCAGATTTTATTACACCCGATGGCTATGTAAAGTATGATGGCTATGTAACGGATATCATTACGGATTTAAGTATCGATTGGATGGAAAATGAAAGAAAGAAAGACGATCCTTTTTGCCTATTCATTCATCACAAAGTAGCTCATCGAAATTGGATGAGTGATACTACTCATTTAGCACTTTATGAAGATAAAGAGTTTGAACTTCCCAATAACTTCTATGATGACTATGAAGGGCGTATTGCTGCTGCAGAACAAGAAATGAGTATTGCTAGCGACCACGATATGGATATAGTAAACGATCTGAAAATGATGCAAGAAGGAGTTGAAACTAGACTCTCAGGTAGTTACATAAACGGCTCATATGGACGAATGAACGAAGAGCAAAAAGCTGCTTGGGATAGGCATTACAATCCTATTATTGAGGAGTTTTATGCTGCCGATATGAAAGGGAATGATTTAGCTGAATGGAAGTATCAACGTTATATGCGTGACTATGCAAAAACAATTAAATCGCTTGACGAAAATGTAGGCAGAGTACTTGACTACCTAGAGGAAAACGATATGTTGGAAAACACAGTTATCATTTATACTTCCGACCAAGGATTTTATATGGGCGAGCACGGTTGGTTCGACAAGCGCTTTATGTATGAAGAGTCTATGAGCACTCCGCTTGCTATGCATTTGCCTTCAAATCTAAAGAAACGTGGAGATATATCTCTTCTTGTTCAAAATATCGACTTTGCCCCAACTATGCTAGATATAGCAGGAGTAGAAATTCCTGAGGATATACAAGGAGTTTCATTATTGCCATTATTGAAAGATGAGGCTAATGCAAAAACATGGCGCAAATCATTGTATTACCATTTCTATGAGTTCCCGTCAGAACATATGGTTAAACGTCATTACGGAGTGAGAACTGAGCGATACAAATTGATTCATTTTTATAATGACATTGACACTTGGGAGCTTTTCGATTTAGAAAAAGATAAAGATGAAATGCATAATATATACGGAAAGCCTGAATACGACGAAATTACAAAAGAGCTAAAAGCAGAACTCAAAAAACTGCAAGAGAAATATGACGACCCTATAAGGGAACAGTTTCCATTATAGTTATCTTTTAAAACCATCTTAAAAACCGATTTCTAATTAAAGAAGTCGGTTTTTATGTATAGTACCACTAAGACATTGATTATTATCTCTTTATTCTTCTCACCCCATACTCATTAAATAGAATACCTCCCACAATGAGAATAAGTCCTATAAATGTTGTAAGGTATATTTGCTCGCCCAATACAGATCGAATAATGAATAGAGAGATAAAGGGTGAAAGATAGCATAGCTGATTAATTAGAGCTGGATTGTCTGTCTTCTTGAGTGCTAAGCCAAAGAATATAAATGGTATAGCCATTTCAAACAGACCTACATATATTGCAGATAACACACCTTTAGTTGAATACAACTGAACATCTACAAATATTAATCCTATAAGCAAAAACAGAGAACCAAAAAGAAAGCTTACAAATAGTGCCAATATATTATCGATGTGCTCATTCTTTTTGTTGAGTATCCAAAACGAAGCCCATACGAAAGCACTGATAAATGCAAGCAATAAACCTATTACCGAAAGCTGCACGCCAGAGAATGATTCTGAGCCAAGAGAGATGAGAGCTACGCCACCCAAAGATATTACCATTCCCAAATATTTGAGTGCTGGTATGCGTTGTCTCATAACCAATGCTAGTAAAAGTGTGAGCACTATAGCCCACGAATAGTTGATTGATTGTGCAATTTGCGCAGGAAGCAACTCATAAGCTTTAAAGAGGATTAGATAATATCCTGCAGGACTCAACAATCCTGTAATAGCAAATAACCTCCATTCTTTGGGAGTGATTGATTTTAGCAGATACCATTTCTTTTGAATAGTGATTACCA
>CAZIUT010000028.1:0-13929 GCA_964542545.1 uncultured Dysgonomonadaceae bacterium
TAATGAATTTTATTCGAGCAAGATTTAAACTTTTGCCAAAACATTCATATAAAACAGGAGTTAAATCACTACTTTTGTATGAGACCTTGAAATTTTTTGTTTTCATTATAACTTATTGATTGTGAGCTATAGAGATTCAAGGTTTCAAGGTCTTTTCAAATATTAAAACGTGTATTTGGATGAATATCAAATAATTATATCGTCATATAATTTTTGTCATGTACTAAACATTTTCAGATAATAAATAGCACTGCGTTTAACTTCTTGTTCCATCTTAAACATCTTATCTTATTATCTTTTTCTTCTTGTTATTTTGCATTACCAACCAAAAACAGACAATATTCAGAAAATTACAGCGTATAACATCACCTGTTTCAAATAGAATTAGTATATTTCCTCTTTAATTACAACAAACAATGAATTCAACTATCAATATCTTACATATCGAAACAGCCACAAGGGTCTGTTCATGTTCGCTCTCCATAAATGGAGAGGTAGTATTTAATAAAGAAAGTCATGTTGAGCAATCGCATGCAAAGCTATTAGGAGTTTTCACCGAAGAAACAATTAAGTATGCTTGTCACAATAACATGCAAGTTCATGCCATATCCGTTAGCAGCGGTCCTGGATCTTATACAGGGCTTCGCATTGGAGTGTCTGAAGCAAAAGGCCTGGCCTTTGGCCTTGATGCAAAGTTGATAGCAATTCCCACATTAAAATTGTTAGCTTCACTAGCATGCAAACAGGTTGATAATGATGTGTTGCTATGTCCTATGATTGATGCAAGACGCATGGAAGTGTACACTTCTGTTTTCGATAGCTCATTAAATATTATTGAGCCAACAACTGCTAAAATAATTGACGAGAAGAGTTTTCTCAATTTATTAGAAGAACACAAAGTAGCCTTCTTTGGCGATGGTGCTTTCAAGTGTAAAGACCTTATCACCCATCCCAATGCTATCTTTCTGCCCGATGTTCATCCATTGGCTTCAGGAATGGCCCAGTTAAGCTTTGCGGCATATAATGCTAGTGATTTTGAAGATGTGGCCTATTTCGAACCCTTTTATCTGAAAGACTTTGTGGCGACTAAGCCGAGGAATAAGGTGTTTTAATGATTGCGTGATTCGGAGTTCGAGACTTCAAACTCGGGTGAGAAATAAATATCTATTTACTCTATTTATTCTTCCTAATTAATGTAGAGTTTTAAAGAAGGGTCAAGTTGCGACTTGACCCTTCTTTAAAATAAATCCTTCTTTCATGTTTTATGTTTCATGTTCCCTATCTCTTTGTTTTCTTCTTGGCCACATTATGGCTCTGCCCACTTATATATATATATGCAACACAACAATCATTACTAAGAAGCTTTTGGTTGTAACAGATCAAGTGTAAATTCTCGCTTCGTTTTGTATGAAAATATTTTGTTTGATTAATATATATTCATATATTGTAAACTGTTAATAGTGAGCGTGAAGTGTGGGCTTTACACCCTTTAGAATAGCATCAAAGCGTAATCTATGTATTCAGAGTATTCGAGTGATAAGTTGATAGATTTTTTAGAAAATCTAAAATGATGGAGAAGTAAGAAAAATATAAGTTTAACATAAATCATTAAAACCAAAAAAATATGGCAGTAGGATTAGAGTACATTAGTTTGATAGTACCGATTGATAAAATTGAGCAATACTATCCAGGCGGATTCGAAAAATACAAGAGCGACAACAAACAATCTATTGGCGGTAGCATCTGGTACGACGATTACCTTGTGAGAGATGGGGCAATGAGTAATTACGATGTTGGCCGTCTCATAAGAGAGTGGGAGTCTTATGGGTTGAAAGGAGTGATAGAGGTAGACGGTGTGAAGCAGTGGAAAGATCTCTGTGTGGTAGATTATTTTGGAGGGGCTACACTGCCTTGCTTTTGGTTGAAATCGAAAGACAGTTCAGTGTCGCATATCAATGATGAATCGAAACTGGTAATTCATAGAAATAACTTGTGGGACGGAAAAATAAGTCTGTTTAAACCCATAGAGTGGCTAAAGCTGTTTGAAATAGCATCTGAAACGAAAGATAAATTGGAGTTGAGAAAACTGCGAAAAGAGATATTTCAGCAAACCATTCAAATTGTAAAGCAAGCAGATTATTCTCTCGATGGCGAAGATATTGAGATAGACAATGCTACAATAACCGATAACACTGTTTTTTATACACAGCCAAAGCATTTATTCCCTGCAGAATCTGATACATCAACAAAGTTTGCCGTTATAGAGGCCGATTGCATAGAGACTTCTCAATTGCTTGAAAAGGCAGGATACAATGTGTGTATGCTTAATATGGCCAACAGACAAAACCCTGGAGGTGGCGTTTGGAGCGGTGCTGGCGCACAAGAAGAGAATATATTTAGACGAAGTAATATACTGTTGTCGCTCTATCAATTTATCGACTATTCAAATGAATACGGAATTGAGCAAAACGCAAAACATAGCTATCCACTGGACAGAGAAGCAGGTGGAATTTACACAAAAGATGCTACTATATTCAGAGGGTCGGAGAAAAATGGTTACTGTCTGCTCAAAAATCCATTTAAACTATCTGTTGTTAGTGTACCTGCTATAAACGGGCCAAAGATTGATCTCATCAATCGTTACTATCGTATAACCAAAGAGTTGATAGAGCCAAGTAAAGAAAAAATAAGAACCATCCTCAGAATAGGTGCAGCACATAATCACGATTGTTTGGTGTTGAGTGCATTTGGCTGTGGTGCATTTCGCAATCCACCCCAACATATTGCCGAGTTATTTAAGGAGGTTTTTGATGAACCCGAATTTGCCAATCAGTTTAAACTGGTGGTCTTTTCAATAATTGATGATCATAATGCTTGGCGAGATCATAATCCTGAGGGAAATGTGATACCGTTTAAGCGGGTGTTTGATTGAGAAAGAAGGAAGTTAATGATTAATTGTTAATTATTGATGCTGTATAACTGTCTGCATGTTCGAGACGCAAGCCATTGCGTCTCGATCATTGTGCATTCTAGCAGAGTTGAAAAGAATAAGAAATAATGATAAATCTGTGTAGATATAATGATTTGTTATTTAGATGTTTACACAATGCTTAATGAGGTTTCTTATATATGTTTGGAATAACAATAAGGTTTTTATCTGTAGAGTAGGGAGTATACTATGATTCTGATTGTGATAATTATTATTGTTTTTGTGTTTATTTATAAGATTAACAAACACAAAATAAAGGGAGCTATTGGAGAGTCTAATGTTGCAATGACGTTGAGAAAACTCCCAACAGATGAATATAAAGTACTTAACAATGTATTAATAAAGTCAGGGGGAAGGAGTAGCCAAATAGACCACGTGGTTGTATCAATATATGGCATTTTTGTTATTGAAACTAAAAAATATAGCGGATGGATTCATGGAAATGAAAAGTCGCAAAGCTGGACACAAACCTTCTATAAAAAAAGAGTAAAGTTCAGGAATCCTATTAAACAAAACTGGTCTCACATATTAGCTTTAAAAGATTATCTTTCGTGTTATCAGAATGTAAAGTATTACAATATTGTTGTTTTCACAGGTGATGGTAAGTTGAAAAATATTACTTCAGAAACACCAGTAATTTATCGTCGTCAACTTGTTAGAACCATTAAGAAAAACAGTGAATCAATTAATTTTGGTGTAGATCAAGTGAATTCTATTACTGCTAAGCTGAATAAAGTTGTAGTTCAAGGTAGAAGTTCTAAAAAAGAGCACATTGCTCAAATTAAAAAGTATATCTCTGAGTCTAAGAAAAAGATAAATCTGTTGATATGTCCAAGATGCGATGGTGATTTAATTGTTTGAAAAGGACGGTATGGTAAATTCTATGGCTGTTCAAACTATCCGAAATGCAGATTTACTATGCCCTACAAGAAGAAATGGATAAATCTACCACTTTAATAATCCAATTAATTTAATCCTAAAATGAAAAAACTCCTCCTCGCATTCCTATTGCTCGCAACCACAATTGGCCACTCCCAAACCATCCAATCCAACAACTACGGTACTAAGGGTTATGTAAAATCAAATGGTACTATACAGAACAGTAGTTATAAAACTGTGGGGTATATCAAGAGCAGCGGCACCATTCAAAATACTAGCTACAGCACCATTGGCTACATCAAGAACAATGGCACTATTCAGAATAGCAACTACTCTACTGTGGGCTACGTGAAGAAGAATGGAACAGTGCAAAACAGTAGTTATAAAATATTGGGCTACATAAAAGATAATGGCACTGTGCAAAACAGTAATTACTCTACCCTTGGCTATGCACGGGGTGTGAAGAAAGAGTGGGCAGCAGTGGTATTTTTCTTTTTTAAGTTTGAGTGAGAAAATAGAGGTATTGGGTAATTACTTGTTAATAGTATATACTATTAACAAGGCATCATCCCCTCAGACATCTCATAGAGCGTCTTTGATAAATAATATACACCCAATCTTTTACATATCCACAGCTCAGTAATTCATGATATACAACTCAAAAACATCACCACACATTTGACTTTCATCTCGTATAAGTCAAAAACCACCATGATGGATTTTACTTTTATGTCATATTCTTCCAATCCAGCGTCGTAGATTTTACTTTTATGTCATATTTTTCCGATCTTGCATCGTAGATTTCAAGATTATCGCATTATTTCTAATACTTCAACAGGCGTAGTGACCGTTGATGTGTATGATTTCTGTAGCAGCATAAAATAAAAAAAGAAGGTGTCGTTTTTAGACACCCTCTTTGTTGTTATAGTTAAAATAGTATTGCTATTCTATTTGTTTATCACCTTCACATTTCTAAACATAAAGGGATTCTTGCTCAGCTTCAAAGGCTTTCCACTGGCAGTTGTTATATCTTTAAGAAACACTTCTTTGGTGAGTATAAAAGGAAACTCTTCCACATAAGATTCATCAGTCATTTTGCTATTGAAGTTAGCAAAAATAGAAGGTCCCTCATAATCTTCAGGGTGGTTAGAGTCGTCTATATACAACGATTCTATTGTTATACGCTCTGGCATATAGCAAGTGTACCCAAAATCGTGTTGTCCGCTATTATGCCCTGTAAATAGGCTTGCATCAATTGAGCGTCCATCGGCTGGTACAAAAACGCAATTACGTACAATCATTTCTCCATCCCAAATACTTCCGTAGTCAGATCGCAGATTGATGAGCCTTGAAGCGCGAACAGTAGAGTTTTCTAAGATAAAAGTTCCAGTGCCTATAGCATTTATTCCTTGATGTCCCAAAGTGGAGTTGCGGATAGTAGCATTGGCTACACCCATGTGAGCATCGAAACGAGAGAAGATACAATTGTCATAAAGAATGTTTTTGCAGAAGTTAGACCCCATAATTCCCCAATACTCGCTGTTATTGATGTCATTTGTTTGGCTGCAATTTATAAACGATATGTTAAGGGCGCGACTAATTGAAATATCATAGGTGCCCATTGCTACTTTTGTTCCTGCCGAACCAATAGTATTATACATTTTGTGACCCGTGAGTACAGTGTTCTTGACCGTTATATTGGCACAATCGCTTATGTTTATAAAACCACTATATGGAGAACCAGTGTCGCCTTCACCAGTAATGTGATGCTCAAGGCTATCTATTACAACATTTGAGCGTTTTATTAAAATACCACGAGCGTAATAAGGAAATTTAGATTCATTCCTGTTGGCAATTGTAGTAAAGCGACCACCCTTAATGGTAAGTATGGTGTCATCGATAGGGAGGGCTGTAATTTCAGTTATTTTATCAAAATCCCATATTATAGGAGCATTCATATCTAGATTGCCTTCTTTATCAACAATAAAAACATCCCTTTGTGCCGACCCTTTGTTTTGGTTTGCGCCATAACGAATGTATTGTTTCACATCGGAATTGGTTGCAAATACAATGCATTCATCTGGTAGATTAACATCAATTTTCTTCTGGTTTTTCCTCAGAGAAGTTATCCCCTCAAGGTTGAAAGGCTTCTTAGTAGAAGCAACCATAAATATATTGGCATTGTGCTTTTCAACATCAGTATCGTCGACAATAAAACTCGCCTTACCAAAATCGGTATTTGTTTCAATAATCACTGTGCGATTTTTACCACTTATATAGTAGGTTGCATTGCTGTTGGCTTTTACTTCAATACCGTATTTATTTGCAAAAGCATGTGTAGCAGCTATAGCTTCAATATCGTCTGTTTTACCATCGCCTTTAGCTCCAAAATCTGTATAAGAAACAACGCCTTTGGTTTGGTGTTTATTTATATCTTTTGGAGAAACGTTTATAAGAAGCACCCCGTCTTCATTCGTTTTCACTTGAGTTTCACCCTTGTGTGTTGTAATCACTATATCTTCAGGTGTTTTTTCACTGTTTCTTTGTGCTGTACCTAATGTGCTAAATACTAAAAACGAAAACAAGAGCACATACTGCAAATAGCTTGATTTTTTAATACAATTCATTTCGATGTAAATGTTAGGAAGTTTGTAAATGTTAGAAAGTAAAAATTAAGTTGAAAAACAAAGGTAATCATTTGACACCAATTGTCAATCTAAAACCGATAAATAATGCATGCTGAATTACCTTGTCCTGAGCGAAGATCAACTCCACACAGATAATTAAAAAAGCATGACATTAAATGTAGCCTAATAAATAATGAACATATAAATAATAGATCTGTTAAAATAACAGGGTTTATGTCCCGTTGTTTTAGGTATAAAACTTTGATTATAATATTATTAAAGAAATTACAATATAATGAAGAACTATAATTTAGCTATAATAGGTAGTGGCTCGCTTGGTAGCATTATTGCAAGGGTTGTATCTCAGAATTTGAGTGACGAATATGAGATAGTAGGGGTTTTAAGCGGAAGAATAGAAAATGCAATAAAATTGGCAGATGAGATAGGTTGCAAGGCATACAAAACCTTAAATGAGATAATCGACGATAAGCCAGATTATATTATTGAGGCAGCATCTATAGATGTGTTTAAGGAAATTAGGGTTGAAATATTAGCAAATGGAATCAATTTAATTCCCTTGTCAGTAGGAGCTCTCGCCGATAAAGAGTTTTATAATAATCTTGAAACAGCAGCATCAAAAAACAAAAGTAGGATTCATGTACCGTCAGGAGCAGTTGGTGGTTTTGATGTTTTAAGCGCATCTATGTTAATGGAAGACGCAGAGGTAAGTATTGTTTCAGAAAAATCTCCCGAATCACTAAATGGTGCTCCACTATTAAAAGGCAGAAAGCTTTCCGAAGAAAAAGCAGAAGAGATATTCAGTCGTTCTGCAAAAGAAGCAATAAAACATTTCCCTGAAAACGTGAATGTTGCAGTGATTACTGCCTTGGCAACTACAGGGGTAGAGAATACTAAAGTATCTATAAATAGTATTCCTGGTTTTGAAAGCAATAAGCATGAGATTAAACTTCTAGGAGAAACAATGAAAATTAATGTTGTTGTTGAAACTAAACCGTCTAAGAACAATCCAAAGTCTAGCACATTAGCTGCATATAGTGTTATTAGTTTGCTTAAGAACTTGGTAGCATCTATTACTTTTTAATAAAATATAGAACAGGTTTTATTATTAATGCAAGATTCAACCATCAATCAACAAAAAACCGTTCATATCACACAGATATAAACGGTTTTCTTATTTAATTATATGTTATTGTTTTTCTAATTTGTTTTCTTATTTCTAATATCCATAAGAATATTTTCAAACTCTTTCACCTTTTCAGGATGTTCAGCAGCAATGTTTATCTCTTCTGTAACATCGTTTATGAGGTCAAACAGTTGAGGTTCTGAACTATTGCCCAGTTTGGTGGGAGGATTGGTATAAAGATTGTATGGTTGACCGTCTCCTGGCTCAATATACTTCATGTTGTTTTTTACAATAGAGAGTGTGCCGCCAATGTTTTGCTGAACAATTACATCTCTACCTTTCATGTTTTTTCCTAAAAGTATGTCGAGGTAGTTTTCGCTATCAAGCGAAAGTTGGTTAGGAGTTTGGTGACCTGTTAGTGCAGCAATGCTTGCAAACATATCGACATGGCTAAATGGAACTTCAGACACGCCACTCTCCATTGTTCCTGGCCACGACACAATGAATGGTACACGTGTTCCGCCTTCCAATGCGCTATACTTACCACCACTGTAGGGTCCTGTGGGCGAGTGTTTCTCTCTTAAGTTATCGGTTCCGTCGAAGTATCCATCGTTTTGTACTGGCCCGTTGTCGCTTGAGAAAATAACTATTGTGTTTTCTGTTAAACCAAGTGCTTCAAGCTCCTCAAGAATTTGTCCAACACACCAGTCCATTTGCATAATCACATCGCCATATACACCTAAACCACTTTTACCAGCAAAGCGTTTTCCTGGAACGCGTGGAACATGCGTGTCGTGGGTTGCAAAATACAAGAAGAAACGACCATCTTTATTATCGCGAATAAACTCAACTGCTTTTTGTGTAATGGTTTCAGCTATCTCTTCATCTTTCCAATAGGCTGCTTTACCACCAGTCATGTATCCAATACGCGATATGCCGTTTACCACCGTGTTGTCGTGTCCAAAGCTTGGGTGCATTTTAATAGGCTGGCTACCCATATAGTTGTCTTTAGACGACTCTGTGTAGGTTACAACTTGGCCCTCTTTCACATCGGGATTGTACATTGTCAATGGGTCGCCAATGGGTTTTCCGTAGCTCACATATATGGGGTCGTCTTTGTCTAAGCCAACCACCTTGCTGTTTTCAACATACACACAAGGCACGCGATCTCCGGTTACCGGAACAAGGAAAGAGTAATCAAACCCAACTTCCGATGGGCCGGGTGTAATGTGTGTGTTCCAGTCTGGTCCGCCCAAGGGACCAAGGCCCAAATGCCATTTCCCCACCACAGCCGTTGCATAGTTTGCCTCTTGTAGCATTGAGGGTAGTGTGGGGGCTTGGGTGTCAATAAGCAAGCCTGCATCTCCTGGTGCAATGCCTACACCTTTTATATCGCCAACGCTCCAGTCTGTCGATTTTCTCCAGTGATACTCGCCGGTCAACAAAGAGTATCTTGAAGGGGTAGAGATTGAAGCAGTAGCATAAGCATTTGTAAACCTCACCCCTTTTGCTGCCAAACGGTCAATGTTTGGTGTTTCCACCTCTGGGCTGCCATAGCATCCAACATCTGCAAATCCAACATCGTCTGTATAGATAATAACGATATTGGGCTGTGTTTGCTCTTGTGGCTTCTGTGTATTGGTGCAGGCTTGCACTCCAACAGTTGCCAAAACCGGTAAAATTAGTTTTTTATACATATCTATTAGTTTTTATAAACCTCCAGTTGTTTGTACTGAATTTGTTTTTATTTGATTGGGTTTTCGTTCTCTCTCTCTCTTATACTGAAAAACAGCACAACCGTCTATACAATGTTGACCTGTAAATAAATGCTGATTGAACAACCATTTGAATGTTACTCGCAAATTTACACAAATGTTTGGTATTGACAAATCGTTTTTCATGGTGCAGTAAGATTGTACACACATACCTCAAAATATCACTCTTCGCAACATAACTCCTACAATTGTCTGCTTTAGTGTTATTTTGCATCAAAAAGTTTGCTCGTCTTCAATATTTTCATATATTGTAGGTGGCTTACAATAAAGAGACTAATGCAGAGATTGCATTTCTCTGCACTATTATCAAAACACGCTCGCACAAAGCCCTTGTTTGATGGGTATATGTTTTTTGGGATGTGTAAGCTTCACAACTCCAAAATAGAAGGAGATTAAACCCTTAAATAATAAGTGATAGCCTCCTCAAAAAACAAATCTTGGAAAAGTGGGTATACAAACTCAGCTATAGATAGCCTCATAATCTCTTCACTAGTGAAAAACATAAAGCCAACTGCGCTCAATATTGAGACAAAACCATAAAAAACAAAATGTTATGATACTAAATTTACATGGAGAAATTATAAATAGTCCAATAGACCAAACTCCTATTAAAGAAAATTGGAAGGACTATATTGAATATGCAAAACATAATCGATTGTACAGTTTTACAAAAGAAGAATTGCATGACAGGATTCAAACTGTTAAAAATCGGGGCCGTTCTTTTATCAACTCTGCTATTTTAATTGGAGGTTTCTTAAGGGAGATAAGTGTTAATGATAATTTTCATCAGCAATTTAAAGCAGCTTTTCCTAGCTTAGACAGTCTTAGAATTTTAAGAATGCAGCTATACATTCTTTTGCTTGAAGATGATGATAAATGGACTTTTTCAGAATCTGAAAGAGATGAAGCAATGCTTGCCGATGCGGATTATATTATTTCGATGGAAGGGTAAAGGATGAAAATTAAAATTAACGGAGATCTTTGCGCTCCTTGTGGTGTAGCTATTTTTAATATTTAATGAGTAAAGATGCAAATTTAATTGATATAGACAAGTTTTATGAAGAGTTTTATTCGCCATTTAAGAAAAGAGATGCTGATGGAAATTAAAAAGGTAAATGTCGGTTGTTTCAGGGTAAATTCGTGTTTGCAGTATGTCTTACAAATCTATGTATCATAGTTTGAAGTTGTGAATTTGAGTTTGTAAAGTATATTTATTTTTGATGTGTAAATAGTTGCTTTAGGCAAGAGAGAAGCACTTTTCTGTGAAATGAACAGTTGGCTGTTATGGCTGATTTCAGATCATGGCGGTTGCATGACGGTTATGAGTGCCATCTCTTAATGCTTTTCGATATAATCATCAATTTATCTGCTAGTTAGGTACTATATAGCATGCGCTTTTTATTTGCTCTTTACATAATTTCACAGGAGCATATTAAAGAATAGAAGATATGAATACAATAACTACAATAGCTTTCATAGGTGTATTAATAGTTTTTCTCTCGATGAAATAAAAACTCTATGGGACATGCCTTTCCTCGATTCTCTAGAAAATATTCACCAATCAAATCTTTCTTAAATAAATAAGATCGTAACCAGACTAACCACTCCAATCAGTATCCACAACGTGACCCCTAAAATTAAAGGTTTTGCACCCACAGTTTTTAGGGTTTTGAGCGATAGTCCCGAGCCAATTAAAAACAGGGTTACTGTCATCCCTTTTTTAGAAAGCATGCCAATGAAAGAGGTGATGTTTTGAGGCAGATTGAAAATTGTATTTGCTACCATGGCCAGAATGAAGAAAAGAATGAACCAAGGTGTTTTTATTTTCGACTCTTTTTGTTTAAAAAAGAAGGTAGTGGCAATTGATATGGGTATAATCCAGAGTGCACGGGTAAGTTTTACCATAGTGGCTACCTCTAAGGCTTTGGCTCCGTAAGCTGCTCCTGCACCTACAACCGAGCTTGTATCGTGGATTGCAATAGCGGCCCACATTCCAAATTGCTCTTGTGTAAGTTCAAGTAATCGACCAATAGGCGGGAAGATAAATAGGGCTATTGCATTTAATATAAATACTGTTCCCAATGAAATGGACATTTGATTGGGAGTTGCTTTGAGTATAGGGGCAACTGCAGCTATAGCGCTTCCACCACAAATGGCAGTACCCGATGAGATGAGATAGCTGGTTTTTGTATCTAATAACATGCGACGACCCAACCAATAGCCAACAGCTAAAACTCCAATAACTGAAACTATAGTAAAGAGCATGCCCTCTTTGCCACTTTGCAAAGATTCATGCAGGTTCATGCCAAACCCAAGACCTACTACTGCAAATTGCAGCAGGTACTTTGATACTTTTGAGGATTGTTTTGTGTAAGGGTTTCCTAATGTGAAACCTAATAGCAACCCCATGAATAGGGCGATGGCTGGACTAACAAAGGGAAGGAGACAAACTATGATTCCAATGAAAAACAGTGGTTTGTTGTAATTACTTTTCATTATAATATGCTTTTTTTTCTTGCAACTGTCATGGGCAGTTGTTCAATGAGCCTGCGAAAGTACAATAAATGTCTTGAGGAGTGAAAGGAATGGGAGGTAAATATTGTTTTTGTTTGGGATAAAAAATAAGAAACAAGGTGAGGTGTGTGTTAATTGGGATTGGGACAGGTCGCGACCTGTCTTTCTTCAAAATTAGAGTGATGTTTAATGGAGTGTCGTTCCCGCACGAATTATTTCGTGTGGGTTGATTTGATAAAATCAATATAAGATATCCAATATAGGTTTTATATTTACACAATGGCTGGTCACCCCAATGAAATAGAAAGAGATTTCATGTGACAGTCCTATACTTCTTCAGTTGGGCTCGTGTTATTTTTTTACTGTTTAAACAACCACTCCATAAAATCGGGCATATTAAAAGCAGGTGTCCAACTATTATGATCTACTCCAGGAAACTCAATATACTGCACATCAGCACCATTTGTTTTCAATGTTGTGTAAGCTACTCTTGAAAATTGAACAGGAACAACAGGATCAGCATCCCCATGATAGATTCTGAAAGCTGTGGAGGTTTCAATCTCTTGCAATCTTTGTGTGTTTACCCCTCCACAAATAGGGATAGCTGCAGCAAACAAGTCTGGAAAGCGACACACCATATCAAATGTACCCATTCCGCCCATTGATAGTCCCATTATATATATTCTGTTTGGATCGATGTGGTTGTTTTTAATAAAATTGTCTAAAAGCTCTTTCACAGCTTGTAGGATAGGGGTCATGAATGTATCGAAAGGAAAAAAACTTTCATCTTTTATGCCACTGCTATTGATAGGAGCCCAAAACGAGTTGGTGGGGCACTGTGGAAACAGTGCAAAGGTTGGGTGCTTTTCTTGATTTACAGGATTGGTAAACATATTTGCACCATGTTGTAGTTGTGCTTCATTGTCGTTGCCCCGTTCGCCTGCACCATGAAGAAACAAAATCAGAGGATATTTTGTATTGGCTTCTATTGCATTGGGTTGTAATTGTTGATAGAGCAGTGAGTCTCCTTTTTCTGTTACAAACACCTCTTTAGAAAATTGAATTTGAGCCATGGTAGTTGTAGATATTATTATCATCAATACAAGAATTTTTAAAGGTCTATTTTTCATAATTTATTGTTTCTAAAACATTGTTTGTAGCGCTTTTCTATTTAAAATATCTACTTTTCGTTTGTTCATATTTATTATTTTCTCATCGTGTAGTTCTTTCATTACATTGCTCAAGGCTTGTCGAGAAACGCCAAACAAGTGCGCTATATCTTGCTTAGAGGTTGTTAACTGAAACTCCTTTTCTCCTTCCGATTCTTTTAAAAGGTAATAAGCTGTTTTTGCTTTAATAGTTTTGAGCGATGTGAGTCTGATCTTTTCTGAAAGAAAATGAAGTTTATTTGAGATAGAAGATAGAATGGCATGCATAAAAGTATCGTGCTTTTTCATCAACTTAAAAACATTGTCTTTGGGTATAGAGATTATTTTAGAGACTCTCTTTGCAATAACAGAGACTGGCGATTTTTTACTGTCTGTAAACAAAAAACCCGATGCTATTGGAAGAGGTGCTTTAATATTTTCGATATGCATAAAATCTCCTTTCTCATCTACCATCACTGTTTTCACTTCTCCCTCAATTAAAATATTGAGCGATACAAGTTCTTCGCCTTGAGACATTATCCAGTCGTCTTTCTCATAATTTTTAATCGTAAAACGCACCTCTCTTAAAAAATCTTCTTTTTCTGACTCGGGAATTGAATTACACAGGGGACATTTAAAAATAAAGGCTTTATTCATAATTAGGCGATGTATTTGAACATTTAGTGACAAATATGGCGAATGTTTTTTGAAGAATGTAATATATATTACACTTTTTTCGCTTATTAGTCATTATATTTGTTTCAAACTCGATTCATGTTTTACTTTATATACATTTATCATGAATAGAATAAGAAAATTCATAGAAGACTTAATAAATTTATTTCGCCCACGA
>CAZIUT010000029.1:0-13909 GCA_964542545.1 uncultured Dysgonomonadaceae bacterium
TTATAATTCAAAACTAATAAAAATTTACTTTACACACTTTTTTAGGACACTATCTAAAAAACCGTTCTTTGCGCCTTCTCTGGGCTCTTTGCAGTTAACAAAAAGACAAAAAAAGAGACGCCATACAATGGTAGCGTCTCTCTTTATTTACTATTTTATTTTGCTGTGCAACACACAGACTCGAAGTGCGTATAATAATTGAACAGATTTCTAATTTGCATTACCAATGACATAATTTTATAATATGTTGTTATTATATAATTACATTTTTTATGCCAGGCTTGCAGCCCTCACATCATAGTATTCAACTGTAACCCAAGGCTTCACCTTGGGCTGAAATATACCAGCCCTTCGGGCCTCAATACACAAGAGAAAATCTCATAATGCTATTTCCTTCTTTTTGCCCCAATGAAATATTTTTTTTTAATTTCATGGGACAGGCCCAATAAAAGTTAGGTTCTTACTCGAAAAGACAATAGAATCTTATCAAACCCCGAATCTCGAGTTCCGAGTCCCGATTCTTAATTCAAAACACAATTCTCAATTATCAACTAACGGTTATTGAGTCTAACGAAGTACGTTCTCTGAGCTTATCGAAGGGCTAGCTGCCAATTATCAATTAACTACTCCCCTTAATTATTCTCAGGTCTAAGCTTACGCACTACAGCTCCTGTTCTCCACATTTCGCTTTCGCGCAACTCGGTCAATTCTTTTTCTAAACCTTCGCGATAGTCAGGCTTTGAATTGGTATCGATAGAGCGTTGTGCTTCATTGCCCGATGCAACTTCTTTGTACAGCTTCTCGAAAACTGGTTTTGTTGCATCGTGGAAAGGACCCATCCAGTCTAATGCACCCCGCTGAGCTGTTGTAGAGCAGTTGGCGTACATCCAGTCCATACCATTTTCTGCAAAGAGGGGCATGAGCGATTGAGTTAGCTCCTCAACAGTTTCGTTGAATGCTTCAGAAGGTGTGTGTCCATTCTCGCGCAATACTTCGTATTGTGCAAGCATTAAACCTTGAATTGCTCCCATTAGTGTGCCACGCTCGCCAGTAAGGTCAGAAAAAACCTCACGTTTAAAAGTTGTCTCAAACAAATAGCCAGAACCTACACCAATACCCAATGAAACAACTCGATCATAAGCTTTGCCAGTTGCATCTTGAAAAATTGCATAGCTTGAATTCAATCCTCTATTTTCTAAAAACATGCTGCGTAAGCTAGTTCCCGATCCTTTTGGCGCAACCAAAATTACATCTACATCGGCAGGAGGAATAATTCCTGTGCGTTCTTTATAAGTAATACCAAAGCCATGTGAAAAATAGAGTGCTTTGCCAGCTGTTAAATGTTTTTTTACTGTTGGCCAAAGTTCAATTTGAGCTGCATCCGACAGCAAGTATTGAATAACTGTGCCACGCTGGCAAGCCTCTTCAATTTCGAAAAGTGTTTCGCCAGGAATCCATCCATCATTGATGGCTTTTTGCCATGTTTTACTCTCTTTACGTTGTCCAACGATTACATTGAAACCATTGTCTCGCAAATTAAGCGATTGTCCTGGTCCTTGAACACCATAGCCAATTACTGCAATGGTTTCGTTTTTCATTGTTTCTTGTGCTTTCTCTAAAGGAAACTCGTCGCGGGTAACTACATTTTCTTCTACTCCGCCAAAATTCATTGTTGCCATATTATTAATTTAATTATTGTTTATAATTTACTGTTTTATTGTTTATACAATTACTTTTTTTATACCAGGCTTTCAGCCCTCAATTCTTATTATTCAATCTTTACCCAGGCCTTTAACCTGGGCTGAAATATACCAGCCCTTCGGGCCTCAAAACAGAAGATAAAATATCAATGATATTTTCTTCTTAATCGGGCTTCCTACTCCCCTAATTTCTATTCACTGTTCACTATTTACTTCTCATTTATTTAATAGATTTCTCACTTCGTATCGGAATGACAGTTTCTTTTGTTTGTTTGCTATTTCGTTATATCGTTTTTGTAATCTCAAAATCTAACACTTAATCCCTAGTTCCTATTTCCTAGTTTTTGTTTACTATTCACTGTTCACTGCAACTGATCTTTCTCTAAATCTATCAATGCACGACGTTTAAGCAAATCGCTCAAGCGTTCGACTTTCGATTTTGTAATTGCTACCCTACCCGATCGGATAAATTGCAACACCCCGATGCTTTCGCTCAACTCATTGAAGAGTGCTTGTGTCTCGGCATAATGCCCTGTTTTTTGAAGAATGGTAGAATGATCACTCACATCTAAAATACGTGCGTTGTATTTGCGTATGAGTTCTTCTACATTGCTTGTTGCAACAAGTTTTTGTGTTTTTATCTTGTACAATGCAATCTCTTGATGCACTAATTCATCATCTATATTATAATATGCTTTTAGTACATCTACGCGTTTATCAATCTGCTTTACTAGCTTTTGCATAACCTCTTCGGCTGTAGCAAAAGTAGTAATTGTGAATTTATGGATGCCACTAATAGCTGAGGGCGAAACAGATAATGTTTCTATATTCATCTGTCGACGTGTAAAGGTAGCTGTTATTTGACTAAGCACCCCTACCACATTTTCAGAGAACACGGTGATGGTATATAATGTTTTTTCTTGCATAATGTATGCTGTTTTATGTTTATATTTATGTTTGAGCGTGTTTTACAAACAATGTCCGTTTCCTAATATAATATCGCTGACAGATCCTCCGGCAGGCACCATGGGGAAGACCATTCCGTTGGTTTCTACTACCACTTCTAATAGATATGCCCCATCGTGATGAAGCATCTCGGCTATAGCTTCGTCTAAGTTTTCTCTCTCCACAACTTTTCTTCCCTTGATGCCATACGCATCTGCAATTTTCATGAAATCGGGGTTGTGCATCTTGGTTTCGGAGTATCGTTCATCAAAAAACATCTCTTGCCACTGTCTAACCATTCCCAGGAAGTTGTTGTTCAACAATATAATTTTCACGGGAATATTGTATTCCATGATAGTACCAAGCTCCTGAATGGTCATTTGCAAACCACCATCGCCCACAAATATACAAACTTCTCTGTCTGGTGCTCCATATTTTGCTCCTATACCTGCAGGAAGACCAAAGCCCATTGTTCCTAATCCTCCGGATGTAACAACGCTGCGCGATTGGGTGAATTTGAAATAGCGTGTTGCCATCATTTGGTTTTGACCTACATCGGTAACACAAATAGCTTTGTTTTCGGTAGCTTCGCTTACTTTATGTACTACCTCGCCCATTTTAAGAGGGCCAGTTGTAGAGTACAACTCGCTATTGATAATGCAATCATATTCTTTTTTATCGCATTCTCTGAATTCAGCCAACCATGCTGGGTGTGCATTGTTTTTCAACAAACTTGTTGTCATTGGCAGTGTTTGTTTAACATCGCCCAATACTTTGACTGTTGTTTTTACGTTCTTATCTATTTCGGCTCTGTCTATATCGAAATGAATAACCTTGGCTTGTTTAGCATATCTACTCAAATCGCCTGTTACACGGTCGTCGAAACGCATTCCTATTGCAATGAGCACATCGCACTCATTTGTTTTTATATTAGGGCCAATATTACCATGCATGCCCAACATGCCACAATTAAGGGGATGATTGCTTGGCATGGCCGAAAGGCCTAAAATAGTCCATGCAAAAGGAATTTGAGCTTTTTCTAAAAACTCTGTTAACTCTTTTTCGGCATTGCCAAGTATTACTCCCTGCCCTATTAACGCAAAAGGTTTTTTTGCTTGATTGATTAACGCGGCCGCATCAGCAATCATCTCTTTAGATATAGTTGGTTGGGGACGATAGCTACGTAGCGAGGTTGTTTTCTCATAACTATACTCACATGTTGCTATTTGTGCATCTTTGGCAATATCTAGTATTACTGGACCAGGACGTCCGCTTGATGCAATATAGAAAGCACGTGAAACAGCCCAAGCAATATCTTCGGCACGACGAATTTGATACGCCCATTTTGTAACTGGCAATGATACGCCTATGACATCGGCTTCTTGAAAAGCATCTGTGCCTAAGAGTGTTGATGCTACTTGTCCTGAAATAACCACCATGGGTGTACTATCCATCATAGCATCGGTGAGCCCAGTAATAGCATTGGTTGCACCAGGGCCCGAAGTGACCAAAGCAACGCCCACTTTTTTGGATACGCGTGCATATCCTTGTGCTGCATGTACTGCGCCTTGTTCGTGACGAGCAAGAATATGATTCATCTTGTCTTTCTTATCGTATAGTGCATCAAATACAGGCATAATAGCACCTCCAGGGTAGCCAAACAAAGTGTCTACTCCTTCATGGATTAATGACTTTATAAGTGCTTCGCTGCCTGTTAAAACTTCTGTTTTTGTCTTTGTTTTTATTGCTTGCGACTCTGTTATTACATCTTTCATATCAATTAACTATTTTAAGATTGATAACTTTTTCTTCTTTTTTCACTTATTTCTATGTGATTTCATTTCTAAATCTTCAACTATTCTAACTGCGCCTAAGTCTGCCGAACTTACAAAGTGTGCATAGACTTGTAGTGCAGGCGATACTTTTCTGTTGCGCAGTGGTTTAAAAGCTTTATCTCCTTTTTTATTTTCTATTGCGCGGCGTTCATCTAACTCTTTATCAGTAATTCTGAGATTGATGGTTCGGTTGGGTATATCTATATCTATCATATCATTGTCTCTTATGAGTGCAATAGCTCCGCCAGCTGCAGCTTCGGGTGATATGTGCCCAATGGAAAGACCCGATGTTCCTCCTGAGAATCGACCGTCGGTAATGAGTGCGCATTTTTCTCCTAAATGCTTTGCTTTGATGTATGATGTGGGATAAAGCATCTCTTGCATGCCAGGTCCTCCTTTGGGTCCTTCATACGCAATTACCACTACATCGCCTGCGCTCACTTTGTCACGCAAAATGGCGTCGCATGCATCATCTTGTGAATGGAATACGCGCGCTTTTCCGCTAAACGTCCAAACACTTTCATCTACACCGGCTGTTTTAACAACGCAACCATCTAGGGCAATATTTCCTTTTAATACGCCCAAACCACCATCGACAGTGTAAGCATGCTCAACACTTCTGATGCAACCACTCACTCTGTCTACATCTAATGTATCGAACATTTTGTTTTGAGAACCCATAACCAAATTGAATTCTCTGCCTGGTGCTGACTTATATATGCGTTCTGCGTCTTTGTCTATGTTACTTTTATCAATATTGTATTTTTCTAATGCTGCAGCTAATGTCAATCTGTCGGCACGATGAACAGAGGTGTCTATTAATCCCCCATCGGCCAATTGTCTTATAATATTTAATATACCTCCTGCACGATTCACATCTTGTATGTGATACCTCTCGCTGTTGGGGGCAACTTTACAAACACAAGGCACTTTTTTTGAAAGAGCATTAATATCGTCCATCGTGAAGTCTACTTTTGCTTCATGGGCTATAGCCAAAAGATGCAAAATTGTATTGGTGGACCCTCCCATGGCAATATCTACTGTCATGGCATTCATAAATGCTGCTTTTGTAGCAATGTTGCGTGGGAGAACTGTGTCGTCTTCGTCGAAATAATAGGCTTTTGCATTTTCAACAATCTGCTTTGCAGCATCTACAAAGAGTTGTTTACGATTGGCGTGTGTGGCAAGGATAGTGCCATTGCCTGGTAGGGCTAGGCCGATTGCTTCGTTTAAGCAGTTCATAGAGTTGGCTGTAAACATACCAGAGCATGAGCCGCATGTGGGGCAAGCTAATTTCTCTATTTGAGAAAGTCGCTCGTCAGAAATTGAATCATCTACTGCCCCTACCATTGCATCTACTAAATCTATTTGCTCTCCATCCATTTCGCCAGCCTCCATAGGTCCGCCCGATACAAATATGGTGGGAATGTTTAGTCGCATTGATGTCAATAGCATCCCTGGTGTAATTTTATCGCAGTTGCTGATACAAACCATGGCATCTACTTTGTGGCCATTGATCATATACTCTATTGAGTCGGCAATTAAATCGCGCGATGGTAGTGAGTAGAGCATACCATCGTGCCCCATGGCTATGCCATCGTCAATTGCAATGGTGTTGAACTCAGCTGCAAAGCAACCTAGTTTTTCAATTTCATGTTTCACCATTTGCCCAATATGATGCAAGTGTACGTGACCGGGTACAAATTGAGTGAATGAATTGACAACAGCAATCAGTGGTTTACCCATTTGCTCGTCTTTCATACCATTGGCGCGCCAAAGTGCTCTTGCACCTGCCATGCGGCGACCAGATGTGCTGGTGTAGCTATTGAGGCGTTTCTTCTTATTTCGTTCTTCTCTTTTAGCTTGTTGCTCTTCAGAGGTTCGTTTTTTATTCATGTTGTATTTATTTTTTTCCTGGGGATTTTTTTTATTTCAAAATATAATTCACAATCCACTCCCCCACTTGGGTTGTGCTGCTAGGAGTTTCACCATTAGCAATATCGCTAGTTACAATTCCTTTATCAATGCTAGCTGTTACTGCTGCGCGAATACAAGCACCTTCTTCGAGCAATTCAAAAGCATACTCAAACATGAGGGCCACTGAAAGAATAGCTGCCAAAGGATTGGCTATATTTTTACCTGCTGCTTCGGGATATGAACCATGAATGGGTTCGAACACCGAGGTGTGTAACCCTATGGATGCTGATGGCAGCATGCCCATCGATCCAGTTATAACAGATGCCTCATCGGTGAGAATATCTCCGAAAAGATTTTCTGTTACCAATACATCAAAGCTTTTAGGCCATTGAATAATGCGCATAGCAGCATTATCAACAAACATATATTCTGTTTCTACGTCGGGGTACTGGGGTGCAATTTCTTGTGCTATTTGTCGCCAAAGGCGCGATGTTGCTATTACGTTGGCTTTGTCTACTACGGTTACTTTCTTACGACGTGATAAGGCAAACTTATAGGCAAGATGCAAAATGCGTTCTATTTCTTCGCGTGTGTATACACATGTATCGTAGGCAGTATTGCCATCTTCGCTACGGCCTTGTGGACGGCCAAAGTACATACCTCCGGTTAATTCGCGAATACACATAAAGTCTGCTCCATCAACTATTTCTGCACGAAGGGGAGATTTGTGAAGCAATGATGGGAAGGTAGTTATTGGTCGGATATTGGCAAAGAGACCCAAATCTTTACGCATTTTCAATAATCCTTGCTCGGGACGAACTTTTGCAGCTGGATCATTGTCGTATTTTGGTGCACCAATTGCTCCGAATAATACTGCATCGGATTGCATACACAACTCATGTGTTTCTGGGGGATAAGGATTGCCTGTTTGATCTATGGCGCACGCGCCTACACTTGCAATGGAGTAATCTAATGTATGATTAAATTTTTCGCAAATTGCTTTGGTCACTGCCAATGCTTGCTCTGTAATTTCTGGTCCTATTCCATCTCCAGGTAATACTGCTATTTTTAATTTCATGTTTTTTATATTGTATTCTTCAAATGAAGATTTATTTTTCTGTTTTATATTTCAATTAATGAGTCCACTTTCAATAGACTATGCCTAAGTCCTCGCTTAGAGTATTTTGGGACAAAATAAAGAATCACAACTCTATATATCTTATGGAAGGGATATTTCCAATCTCAATCATGTTAAGCATTTTCATTGTTGCCTTGACTGCAGCAACAGTTTGATCAACATCTAGTCCACGTGTCTTGAAAGTTTTGCCATCGAACTTCCATGTTATAATTGTTTGCACAAAAGCATCTGTTCTTCCTCCGGGAGGAATTACAACTGTGTAATCCAATAATTCGGGTGTGGGTTTGTTAAGCTTTTTGTAAATTTTGTACATTGCTTTCGAGAAGGCATGATATTGTCCGTCGCCTACCGCTGTTTGCTGATACTCTTCACCATCTATTGATATTTTAACAGTGGCAGTAGGTCGTAATCCGTCGGCCAATGCAAATGAATAGTTGAGCATTTGTATTATATTATCTTCCATGCCGTTTTTCAGCACATCAGATATAATATAGGGAAGTTCGTCTAGCGTTACAATTTCTTTTTTATCACCCAATTGTATTATTCGAGTTGTGACTCTTGCCATAGATTCTTCATCAAGTTCAATACCTAAGGCCTGCAAATTATTTATGATATTAGCTTTGCCCGATGTTTTGCCTAGAGCATATTCTCTAGCTCTATCAAATCGCTCTGGACTTAGATTGCTGTGATACAATTTGTTTTTATTGTCGCCATCAGCATGAATACCTGCCACTTGTGTGAAAACATTGTCGCCAATAATGGGCATGTTTTTAGAAATGCGGACACCCGAGTAGCTTTCAATGACTTTGCTTACGTAGTAAACATTGTTTTCATTGATATTTGTTTTTAGCTTCAAGTGATCGTGAATGAGCGCTACCACACTTGTGAGGGAGGCATTGCCTGCGCGCTCGCCCAGGCCGTTCATTGTTACATGTACACCTTTTACTCCTGCTTTGATGGCTTCATACACGTTGGCAACAGCCAAGTCGTAATCGTTGTGTGCATGAAAATCGAAATGAAGTTTTGGATAGCGAGCTACCATTTTACTTATATAGGCGCTTACTTTATCGGGATTGAGAATACCTAATGTATCAGGCAACATGAAACGGCTAATAGGATGGTGCTGTAACTTGTCTAACAATATGAAAACATATTCTTCGGAATCGTTCATTCCGTTCGACCAGTCTTCTAAATAGATATTCACCGTTACACCCTTTTTTTGTGCATTGGCAATAACCTCTTCTATTTTGGCAAGATGCTCCTCCACTGTTTGTTTCAATTGGTGTTTACAATGTTTGAGTGATCCTTTACAAAGCAGATTGATTACTTTGCATCCTGCACTTGTTATCCAGTCCAAAGAAACCTGACCGTCAACAAAACCCAACACCTCTATCTTATCTATGTGCCCGTTTGCTTGTGCCCACTTGGCTATTTTACGCACTGCCTGATACTCACCATCTGAGACCCTGGCCGATGCCACTTCAATGCGATCTACACGGACTTCTTCCAACAGAAGTCGAGCAATGCTCACTTTCTCTTGCACTGCAAAAGAAACTCCCGAGGTTTGCTCGCCGTCGCGCAGCGTTGTATCCATTATTTCTATCATACCTTGTTTGTCTTTTAAAAAAGAATGGAGTAACTAATAGTTGTATACTCGTTGTTGTTCGTATTGTTCTATTTTTTCTTTATTTGACAATAGGAAATCAATGTCGTCTAATCCATTCAAAAGACAGTCCTTTTTATAGGGGTTAATGTCAAATGATTCACTCTCATCTGAGGCATTATTAGTAACTTTTTGGTTTACTAAATCAACTGTAACTGTAGTTGCAGAATTTTTCTGAATATCGCTAAAAAGCTTTTGCAGAAACACCTCGCTTGTTACAATGGGCAAGATGCCATTGTTGAGCGCATTGTTTTGGAATATATCGGCAAAAAAGCTGGATATGATAACTTTGAAACCATATCCTCCCAAAGCCCAAGCGGCATGTTCACGACTAGAGCCACTTCCAAAGTTTTTGCCTGCAACTAATACTTCGCCCGAATAGGTGGGGTTGTTTAGTACAAAGTCGGTTTTGGGTGTACCCTCTTTATTATAACGCCAATCGGCGAAAAGATTATTGCCAAAGCCTTCTCGTGTAGTAGCTTTTAAAAAACGTGCGGGTATTATTTGATCAGTGTCTACATTCTCTATTGGAAGGGGAACACAAGTTGATGTTATTTGTTTAAATTTCTCCATATTGATAATTATAATGAATTAGGGTTAGTGACTCGCTTGCGCTTTTACAAAGCTGTATCGCGGCATTGAAACCTTCTTTTTATGATTAAACTAAATGAGTTGGGTTTGTAATTTTTCCAGTTACTGCTACTGCAGCTGCCACAAGCGGGCCTGCCAAAATTGTTCGAGAACCAGGTCCTTGACGCCCTTCAAAATTTCTATTGGATGTTGAAACAGCATATTTGCCTGCCGGTATTTTATCATCGTTCATGGCTAAACATGCTGAGCAACCTGGCTGACGCAATTGGAATCCTGCTTCATTCAATATTTTGTCTAAGCCTTCGGCTTCTATTTGCTTACGCACCTTCCAACTTCCTGGTACTAACCATACTGTAATGCCGTCAGCTTTTTTCTTACCTTTCACATACTCTGTAAACAAACGAAAATCTTCGATTCGTCCGTTCGTACAACTTCCTAAGAATACATAGTCGATGGGTTTGCCTTCTAACTTTTCGCCAGACGTAAAGCCCATATACTTTAATGAGTTTTGAAAAGATATTTTTCCTGCTTCATCAATATCTTCTAACGCAGGTATGCTTCCATCGATATACATTCCCATGCCAGGGTTAGTTCCGTAAGTTATCATTGGTTTTATTTTAGAAGCATCGTAAGTTACTTCTTTATCAAACTTTGCGCCTTCGTCGGTTTTCAATGTTTTCCAATAAGCCAAAGCTTTATTCCAGTCTTCTCCCTTAGGAGCAAACTTCCTTCCTTCTATGTAGTCAAAGGTTGTTTGGTCAGGTGCAATTAAACCGCCACGAGCACCCATTTCAATACTAAGGTTGCACAGTGTCATTCTTGCCTCCATAGATAGATTGTGAATAGCTTCGCCAGCATATTCAACAAAATATCCAGTTGCACCACTTGTGGAAAGTTGCGAAATCATATAAAGAGCTAAGTCTTTTGCTCCTACCATTGAATTCAATTCTCCTTCAAAATTAACCCTCATAGTTTTGGGGCGGGTTTGCAAAACACACTGAGATGCTAACACCATTTCCACTTCGCTTGTGCCAATACCAAAAGCAATTGCACCAAAAGCTCCATGAGTAGAAGTGTGACTGTCGCCACACACAATTGTCATGCCCGGTTGGGTATATCCATTCTCAGGACCAATAACATGTACAATGCCATTTTTGGAATGTCCCAACCCATAGTGCGTTAGTCCAAACTCTGTAGCATTTTTAGCTAATGTATCCACTTGTAAGCGAGATATAGCATCCTTTATAGGGCTTTCTTGCCCCATAGTTGGGATGTTATGATCGGCTGTCAGAATTGTTTGCTCTGGACGAAACACTTTCAACCCCTTGCTACGCAATCCTGAAAAAGCTTGCGGACTAGTCACTTCATGACATAAGTGCAAGTCTATATATAGCTGTGTTGGCCCGTCTTTAACGGTAGTGACAACATGATTGTCCCAAATTTTATCAAATAATGTTTTCATATTTTTTATATACTCGCCCATTGGCGATGGTTAGTTGTTAATGTTCTATTTTGTTATGTCTTATTTATCTTATTATTTTAATCCACAAATTTATTCACAGCGTCTAAAAAGGCTTCTACCGATGCTGAAACAATATCTGTGTTGGCTGAGAATCCGTAATACAAGCTTCCCTTGTGTTCAACTTGCATGTGCACTTTTCCCACATCATCGCTACCACGATTAATGGCTTGGATAAGGAACTCCTCTATCAGCACGTCTCTTCTAATAATTTCCTTGACAGCTTTGATAGCTGCATCTACTGGCCCGTTGCCACTTGCAGATGCTTCAAAGTGTTCGCCGGCAATATCTAAACCAATACTGGCTACATTACGAAGTCCAATTCCGCTTGTTACTTGCAAATAGTCTATTTTAATTCGAGTAGTTGAAGACTCTCGTCCTACTAACTTTAAAACATCCTCATCTTTTATATCTTTATTTTTATCGGCAAGGCGTAGAAATTTATCATATACTAGGTCTAGTTCTTCATCTGTAAGCTCTACTCCCAGTAAGTTGAGTCTGCTCTTCAAAGCTGCTCTCCCGCTACGTGCAGTTAAAATAATTGAATTGTCATCGATGCCCACATCTTTAGGACTCATTATTTCATACGTTTCTACATTTTTCAACACTCCATCTTGATGAATTCCTGATGAGTGCGCAAAAGCATTTCTACCTACTATTGCTTTGTTTGGCTGAATGGGCATATTCATAAGACTAGAAACCATTCGGCTAGTTGAATATATTTTCTTGGCATTTATATTGGTTTCAAATCCTAGTTCTTTACGGCTTTTGAGTGCCATTACCACCTCTTCAAGGGCACTATTACCTGCGCGTTCACCAATACCATTGATAGTAACCTCTACCTGGCGTGCACCATTTATAACTCCCGATATTGTGTTTGCAGTAGCCATACCCAAGTCTTGATGACAATGAGTAGAAAGAATAGCTTTTTTAAGATCAACATTGTCAATCAAGTATTTTATTTTAGCACCATATTCGTTAGGGAGACAATAACCTGTGGTGTCGGGTATATTTATAACGGTAGCACCAGCATTTACTGCTGCTTGCACCACACGGGCTAAGTATTCATTTTCGGTACGTCCAGCATCTTCGGCATAAAACTCCACATCATCAACAAAGTTACGGGCATATGTAACAGCTTTAATAGCACGTTCAATAATTTCCTCACGATTAGATTTAAATTTATATTTGATATGGGGGTCTGATGTGCCTATACCCGTGTGGATGCGCTTGCGCTTAGCAAACTTGAGTGATTCGGCTGCAACTTCAATATCTTTTTCTACAGCACGTGTAAGTGCACAAATCACTGGCCAAGTTACGGCTTTGGATATTTCTATAATGGAGTTGAAATCTCCTGGACTTGATATAGGAAACCCCGCTTCAATTACATCAACACCCAGTACTTCTAGTGCCTTAGCTACTTCAATTTTTTCAATTGTATTTAATTGGCACCCTGGCACCTGCTCCCCGTCACGCAATGTGGTATCAAAAACATAAATTTTCTCCATGCTATTTTGCAAATTATGATTAAATAAAAAAACCTTTCTCACTTGGTGAAAAAGGTTTATAATTTTGTTTGTTAAACTTAATTTTTTTAGATATTCCTATTTCACCTGCTGAGTCAATCCCAGAAGTAGAATAATAGAAATAATAATATTGTTAAAATGATTGTTCATCTGTTTTGCTAATTTTGAATCACAAAGAAATAGTAAATATTCGATATAACAAAGCTTTTTCATGTTTTTCTTTTAAAAACATTACATATTGATACTATTGCGACCCTGTATAGCAGAAAGTGAAAGTGAACAGAAGCCGTTGTTTATCCTGAAAAAAGTACTATTCATTGGCCATGGTGATATAAAAAAAATTCATGAATAAATGGTATAGATTCGACTGTGGATTTCAGTGAGCGGTAAACCATGAATATTAAGTAGTGAGTGACTAGTAGAAAACTGATTCAATTGAAAAGTGACTCTTCGACAAGCACAAGGACCGTTAACTGAAAGTTGAAAATGGAGGTAAAGCCCTGATGAAAAAACCAATTTCACAGGGTAGGTTTGTCCTTTCTTTATAACAATACTATAGGCAGATATTTGACTGTCTAGCACGAGTCATTTCGTATGAATTTAGTGGAAAAAAAATGGGCATCAATGAATATTTTGTAACGCTCTGGATATGATTTTTGCCCGGTAGGTGGGGAACAGGAGTTCCCCACCTACAAAGATAAAAGAGGGTAGCAGAAGCTTCATCTCTTCCAGAAAGGCACAATGGCCACTAATATTCCAATCACCATTTGTTATTTATCCATGTCCTTCTCTTGCATCAGCATCATCTGTATGCTATTTTTACCGCCTTCCCCTAAAGAGTGCTTTGGAGTGTATAGGAAATAACAATTCATAAATTGATAGAACTACCATTCTTTATTGTTTCTACACTCCCGCTAGCGAGGTTTTGCAATATTTCGACTCCGCTCAATGCAGGTCGGTGTGTCGCGTAGCGAAATATTTTTTCCTTTTATTTATTTTGCTTCGCAAAGCACCAATTGCAAATTGGCCTTTACTTTGTTCTTTACTTTGCAAAGTAAAGAACAAATATTAAATT
>CAZIUT010000030.1:0-13890 GCA_964542545.1 uncultured Dysgonomonadaceae bacterium
TAGAGGAAAGGTTCTTAGTGTGTGTTATTAGCTTTTTACTTTTTATTTATTCATAATGATATTTAAAAATATAGCAGAGCTTTGTTAGATAAAAATCAGTTACTATTATTCAATTGACTTATTTTCTCTTACTGCTTCTTCTGCTTGACTAGCTAATTTAAGAATTGTATCAACAATAGTAGGATTACTGTCTGCTACATTATTGGTTTCTCCTATGTCGTTTGTAAGATTATACAATTGTGGTGAATCAAAATTACCTGTTCTATGGTCGCCAGGTAAAATTAACTTCCAATTTTTATAACGTACACTCATCAAACCACCTTTCGATTTAAAACCATATACAGCAGTATGTGGAGATTTTGCACCTTTTTCTGCAGTCATTAGCGGTAAAATATTTTTACCATCAATTACTCTATCAGTAGGTATTTCAGCACCGCTAATGTGTGCAAAAGTTGTAAATAAGTCCATTCCTGTAATTGGCTCATCGCAAACAGTTTGCGTTGGAATAATTCCGGGCCATGACATTATACACGATACACGTATTCCGCCATCAAAACGCTCTTGGTATTTACCTTCCCGCAAAATATGAGTTCTATCGGGGTCGGTAAAGCCAAAACGTCCGTAACAGTTTTCTAGTTCCATATCTCTGTGAATCAAAGGTCCATTATCGGATGAAAATATTACAATTGTATTATCTTCAATTCCCAACCTCTTTAAAGTATTCATGAGAATACCAACAGAAACATCTAAATACTCAACAGCATCACCGTATGCTCCTGCCTCACTTCTTCCTTCAAAACCCTTAGGCACAAACCATGGAGTATGGGTTTCAATATTAGAATATTGAAGATAGAATGGTTTATCGGCTTGAACTGCACGGTAAATAAATTTTGATGCCTCTCTGGTGAAAAGTGCAGGAAGCTCTGCTAAGTCATTATTATCACATCGTTTAATAATCTGAGCTTGCTCAATAAGAGGAATCTGAGGGTCACTTATACCGCTAGGTCTCCATCCTGAATTTCCTATTCTTTCAGGCCCGTGGTCGTTTGGATAGGGGATGCCCAAGAATTCATCAAATCCATGCACACAAGGAAGATACTGTGGTAAATGGCCTAAATGCCATTTACCATACAGTCCTGTTATATATCCTTCTTCCTTTAACAATTCAGTAATAGTTACCTCTAACTCATCTTCGAGTCCTGTGTCTGAATGTGGGAAAAGCACAGCCAAACCTTCTCCATTATTAACTCTAGGAGCATAACGCCCTGTTAACAGAGCAGCTCTAGTGGGTGTGCTAGTGCCATGTGGAGCATAAAAGCTTGTAAACTTCATGCCATTATCAGCCAGCGCATCAATATTAGGAGTTTTGATGTCTTTAGAACCAAAGCAGCTTAAATCATCAAAACCCACATCATCTGCTACAATATGAATGATATTAGGCTTTTTTGATTTTTGTGCTTGTATGCTAATTGTTCCTAGTAAACATAAACTTGAAAAACAAAAAGATTTTAAATTAGATATATGTGCCATTGTAAAATTGTTATTTCTTTTTGGGAATGATTTTCTCATTAAAGCCAACAAACTATTTATTCTGCAAATGCATGTCTGTAGCCATCAACTTTGTTCCATCCTCCGCGAGTGAAGTCAGGAATGATAACCGGAGCACTATGATTCTCGAGCGACAACTCAGTTAAAGGAGCTAATGAGCACCATTCTGCAAGATCATATACATCCATATCAAGTGGCAAGCCATTTCGCAAGCAATAAATTAGGCGATAGTCCATAATGAAGTCCATGCCACCGTGACCACCAACTTCTTTAGCTTTTTCTTCCAGCTCTATGTGAATTGGGTGTTTGTATTTCTCCATCAATGCTTTTTTTACCTCTTCTGGTACATATGAGTGTGCATTTAGGTTTTCGTGATTAGGAGATATATCACTATCAAGTTGCGATCCTTGTAAAGCATAGCCTTGGTTTGGATATTTGTTAGCAAAACCTTTTGTGCCTGTTAGTTGGTACATGCGGCTGTATGGACGAGGAGATGCAACATCATGTTGAATATGAATGGTTTTTCCTTTTTCAGTTTTTATCATAGTCATAGTGTGTTGGCCATTCTTAAAGTCTTTTACTTCTTCTCCTCGAACCTCTTTCAAGTAGTTAGGAATACTAACAGGCTTACTATCTACAGCAACTAAATAGTTCATTTTATCACCACGATGGATATCAAGAAGCTGACAAGCTGGACCCATTCCGTGAGTTGCATAGATATCGCCACGGTGATTTTTATTGTATTCTAAACGCCAATCACTTTCGTACGTGTCCCAATAGCTTTCTAATTGATGAATATATGCACCTTCAGTATATAGAACCTCACCAAACAAGCCTTGCTGAGCCATATTCAATGTTGTAAGTTCGAAGAAGTCGTAAACGCAGTTTTCTAATTGCATGCAATGTTTTTGAGTTCTTTCTGCAGTATCAATAACTTTCCAAATCTCTTCTATTGTCATAGCTGCTGGTACTTCGCACGCTACGTGTTTACCTTGTTCCATAGCATAAATCATCATATCTGCATGACGTTTCCAGTCTGTAGCAATATAAACTAAATCGATGTCATCTCTCTGACACAATTCTTTCCATGATTCTTCTTGGCCACTGTAACCTACTGCTGCGGGTAAACCTGCTTTTTCAAGAATCTCCTGTGTTTTATCTACTCTTTCAGGGTGCAGATCACATAGTGCAATAATCTCCACTCCTGGAATATGCGTAAAACGTCTAACTGCACCAGGACCGCGCATTCCTAAACCGATAAATCCTACACGCACAGTTTCCATTTTAGGTGTTGTTAAGCCTAAAACATCCTTTTGTCCCGAAGGTCTTGTTGGCACTTCTGTTGTTAATGGCTCGTAGTTGCTTTTAGCTTTGTTGCTTTCACCGGTCATTTTGCATCCGGTAAACAAAACTGTTAGCATGAGTAAGTAAAATACCTTTTTCATTTTTTGTTTAGTTTTTGTTTAATTAAATGGGGTTTGTATTAAGTAAGTTTGGTTATACTTTTTTTTAAAAGTATTATTTTCTAGCACTAAATATTATTTTAACAGCTTATATTCTTATTTTCCATAGAAAGGGAACAATTCAGATTCGGTTCTTATAGATTTTAATATATTGTACATCTCCTTTGTTTTCTCAGGTTCTTTGTCAATCAAGTTGTTGGATTCGCCTAAATCGGAGGTTAGGTTGTAGAGTTCTACCTTTTCATCTGATTTAGCATTCAATATTATTATTTTCCAATCGTTTTGGCGTAATGCCAAGTGTCCACCTCTTTCATGAAATTCCCAATAGAGATACTCATGTTCTTTTTGTTGTCCTTCATTTAATAAGGTAGGGTGGAATGATATACCATCTATTTGCTTGTCTTTGGGTAGTTCAGTATTTGTTATATTGGCAAGTGTAGGCATAATATCCCAGAATGCACTGATATGATTAGTTATAATTCCCGCTTTTATTTTATTTGGATATCGTACAATCATTGGAACGCGTATACCGCCTTCAAACAAATCCCTTTTTATACCGCGCAGTGGGCCTGAGCTATTAAAGAACTCAGGGTCAGCTCCACCTTCTTTATGTGGTCCATTATCGCTAGTGAAAATAACAATTGTATTGTCATCAATTCCTTGCTCTTTTAGTTCTTGTATTACTTCTCCTACATATTTATCTAGTAATGAAACCATTGCAGCAAAAGAGGCGCGAGGCTTTTCGCTATCATGGTATCCTCCTGTATGAGGTGTTTCTTCAAACATATCTTCATATATATGATAGATTGAGTCGTGTGGCAGGTTCAACTCTGCATGTGGTAGGGTGTAGGTAAGCATAGCAAAGAATGGTACATCTTTATTGTTACGTATAAATTGTAATGCTTCTTGATGAATCAACTCTTGCGAGTAGGTGTTTCGCTCTCCATCCTTATTTCCTTGAAGTATTACCTTTTCTTCATTTCTCCATAAGTGTTCTGGGTAGTAGCTATGGGCTTGTCGCTGGCAGTTATAGCCATAGAACTCCTCGAAGCCCATTTTATTAGGAGTCGATGGAGACTCAGGATAGCCTAAACCCCATTTTCCAAATAAGCCAGTAGAGTAACCTGCACTTTTCATCATCTTACCAACTGTGAAAGTGTCTGCTTCCATTGGCTGCTGGCCCTCGCCTGCTAGCTCTTTGTTTCCTCTTATTTGTGTGTGACCTGTGTGCAATCCAGTAATAAGCGACCCACGTGATGGCGCACTTACTGTGCTTCCTGAATAATGTTGAGTGAACAACATGCCTTCACTTGCCATTTGAGTAAGATATGGTGTTTTTATTATTTCTTGGCCATAAGGCTCTATGTCACCATACCCTAGGTCGTCTGCCAAAATAAAAATTACATTTGGCCTCTGTTGTTCTGTTTTCTCTGCTGTATTACATGCGTAAATAGGCGCGCAAAATAGCATAAGATTGGCAATGTTTTTTTTATTCATTCTTATACTGGTCATTGTTAAATAGCTTATTGGTGTTTAGTACCAAATGGCTATTCTTCAAAATGCATTTTGTTTTATTTAAATTCTTGCATTGTGCGCAAGTTGTTTTATTTTTTACGCATGAATTAGTGAGAGCTGCATTGAACAGCTTATATGCTAAAATACAGATTGAAAGATATAGTTATACTTGTTAGACAAATATATACATTTTTTTTGATTGCCCAAATTACAATTATACATTTAACTTAGATAATTATAAAGCAGGTTATTTGCTATCTCACATCTTTAATAATAAGATTGTGAAAGGGTAATAGTTATCATAATTCAGCAATATATAATTAGCAAGAATCTCTTTTAGATTGTTTAAGAAAAATGGCCTAATAAAAAAATATTAATCAAACTCATTTCACTTCTTGCTTTTGCTATATTAAAGTGAAATGCCCACATGAAAATACTGTTAGGTATTCACTTGTGGGCATCCATCTTTTATATATTAGATTGTAAATCTAACATAGTTTGCAATTGCTTGATTCTTTAATTGTTTAAGAAGCTCTTTCCTTTGGTAAGCATAGCTTCTATGTTTTTGGGTCTCTCTAATACATTAAATGTTTCAAGAAGCTCGTTAAACTCTTTCAGTTTTATGATGCCCTCGGCAGAAGTATCTTGCTCAAGTTCTGCTCTAACTATTCTGATTTTCTCAGCATCTTGAATGCCCTCTATCAGTCGCTCGAAGCGTATAGAGCTACGTGCACCTGGATATACAGTGTATGTGTCTCCTGCTGGCCATTGTCTGAATCGTGAGTCTACAAGGGCGTCTATTGTATAGCTATTGTAAGCCCATCGCAAAAATCCATCAAAGTTTGCAGCCATAGTGTACCATCCTATAAATGCTCCTTCTGCTGGATCAGAGAAAGTGAATATATTGGGGAATTCTTCTGAGCAGCATACATACCATGTGGTTACATACCCTTTTTCTTCACGGTAAGCTTTATCATCAGGTTCTACTGTATCTCCGTATTTTACGCATAAGTCAGCCAGTTGGTCTGGATATAGTTTGTAGCTTTTCTGGTTATCAGCTAGAGACACACTTAATGTTGGAGCTATTTTGTTTAATAGCGAAAGCATTGCTTTCATTTCTGCTGGCGAGCGTTCGTCTATAGCAATAAGTGTTTTATCTTCCCATCCTTTAGCTATTAAGTGCTCATTGAAATCTTTTAGAAATGGTTCCCACAATTCTTCATACTCTTTTGTTCCTGGTGCTGCAGAAATTTTTAACTCTTCGTTAGTTTCCTCATCAAAGTAGAATAAAATATTTCCCCAAGGCACCATAGAGTAACAATTTATCTGCTTGGTGATGCCTAAGTCCATCATAAATTCCACCCAATTGTCAAATACAGTGTAATCATATACCCAAGTACCGTCTGTTTTCTTTTTCCATTCAATCATGGTGTCAAAAGGATCTTGAGTTTGTCCGTTCCACGGGCGTTTGTTCAATGTGGTGGTAATAACTTTTTGACCAGCATTAGCTAGCATTTGCATTACTGGTTTTAAAGCTTCCCAGTGTGCTTCAGACCATGGTTCAACACCCTCGGTACGAGCTACAGCATATGGGTTTTGCCACAAATCTAAATGAAATGCCCATTCTTTGTAGTTAGGTAGTGTTTTATCAACTACATTTAGATTTAGTGTAAAGGTTTCTTTCTTTTTCCCGTCTGCAAATAATTCAATATTAGCAGAGTATTCATCAGCGGTAGCGTCTGATGGAACATCTATAGTAATCCAAACAGGACGTGCAGTTTCTGCGTCAATGTTCATGCAGTCAATATTGTCCAAAACATCTGCACTTAACGATTGAGCGTAATCTTCTGGTTTTCGGTACCCACATCCTTCAGCAAACTCGTCTGTTATTACGTAACGCACAAATCTAGCTTGAGTATTACTTGCACTAATTATTGCTCCATTTTTAGTTTTAAAGTCTGATAGCTTTATCTCAACGTTTGGTACATTGTTTTTGCTCCAGAGAATGATTTGAGCCGACGTTCTTTCTCCTTTCCATGCATCACCACTCCAGTTTTTTGAAATAGTTACTTCGGGTACTTCATGTTGTTTGTATCGCATATCGATACTTCCCATTGAGGCTTGAAGTCCCGATGGAACTGTAGACCAGTCTGTAGTAACTTCAACTGGTAGCTTACCCTCTTCATAGTTAGTGCAATCTCTCTTTGAAGTCTGCTGTGTGCAAGCCGAAAGGGCTAGCACAGCTAAAAGGAATAAAAGTGTTTTTTGTTTTAATGATTTCATTTTGAATCTTTCATTTAAAGTGTTCATTTTGTTTTATAGTTATTAATAGAATAAAGAATATTGTTAGGTGTAACTAGTTTTTAAAGAGATCAGGATTGTTCAAAAATGTTTTACCTTTACTCAGCATGTCCTCTAAATTGTCGGGTTTGTCTATTATTTTGAACTGCTCAAGTATTTTATTTAGTTGTTGCAGGTAATCTTTACCTTGTTGAGTTTTATCTAGTTCAAGTTGAGCACTTATAATTCTAATTTTCTCTGCATCTTGGATTCCTTCTTTCAGTCGTTCGAATCTTATAGAACTGCGTGCTTGCGGATAAACTATATATGTATCTCCTGCAGCCCATTGTCTGAATCGTGAATCAACTAGTGGGTCTTCCACCCAGCTATTGTATGCCCAGCGTAAGAACCCATCGAAACCTGCAGCCATTGTATGCCAACCGATGAATGCACCTTCGGCAGGATCAGAGAATGTGAATACATTAGGAAATTTAACAGCGCAATATACATACCAAGTTGTTACGTAGTTTTTATCAGCACGATAAGCTCTGTCTTCAGCATCTACTGTAGCACCATGTTCTACGCATAAGTCAATCAGTTTGTCAGGATATAGTTTATAGCTTTTGTGATTGTCAGCAAGTGCAACACCCAGTGTAGGCGTGGTTTCAGTCAGAAGTTTAAGCATTGCTTGCATCTCTTCGGGGCCGCGTTCGTCCATGGCAATGAGTGTTTTGTTTTCCCAGCCTTTATCTATTAAGTGTTCATTGAAATCTTTTAGAAATGGTTTCCACAATTCCTCGTATTCTTTTGTTCCTGGAGCTGCCGATACTTTTATTTCTTTATTAGTTGCTTCATCATAATAGAACATGATATTTCCCCAAGGAACCATTGAGTAGCAATTTATTTGCTTGTCAATGCCTAAATCCATCATGAATTCTACCCAATTGTCAAAAACAGTATAATCAAACATCCATGAGCCGTTTGACTTTTTTGTCCATTCAATCATTGTATCAAATGCATCATAAGTTTGACCGTTCCAAGGTCTTTTGTTTAGTGTGGTGGTGATAACTTTTTGCCCAGCACTAGCTAGCATTTGCATTACTGGTTTTAGGGCTCCCCAATGTGCTTCCGACCAAGGCTCAACACCCTCAGTACGTGCAACAGCATATGGGTTTTGCCATAAATCTAAATGAAATGACCATTTGGAATAATGTGGTAATGTTCTATTTATAACGTTTAGATTTAGGGTAAAAGTCTTTTCTTTTTTACCATTTACAAACAATTCAAGATTGCTAATATATTCGCCTGCAGTAGCTTCTGATGGAACATTTATAGTAATCCAAACAGGGCGAGCAGTTTCTGCTTCAATATTCATGCAGTCAATATTGTCTAAAATATCTGCGCTTAATGATTGAGCGAAATCTTCAGGCTTGCGATAACCGCATCCTTCGGCAAACTCGTCCGTTATAACATAGCGTACAAATCTAGTTTGAGTGTTGCTTGCACTAATTGTTGCTCCATTTTTAGTCTTGAAATCTGATAGCTTCACTTCAACGTTTGGCACACTATCTTTACTCCAAAGAATAATTTGAGCAGAAATTGTTTCCCCCTTCCATGCAGCGCCACTCCAATTTTTCGAGATAGTTATTTCCGGAACTTCATGTTGTATGTATCGCATATCAATACTTCCCATTGAGGCTTGAAGCCCTGATGGAACTGCGGACCAGTCTGTAGTAACTTTAACTGGTAGCTTAGCCTCATCATAACTATCACAACTTGCTTTCACACTTTTTGATGTGCAACTTGTCAAGGCTAGAGTAGCTAACAGTGATAAAGCTGATAGTTGAAAAATTTGTTTAATGCTAAATTTCATAATTTGAATTGTAAAGTGTTTTTATATAATTGTTATAATTGTGTTTAGTTTTGGATAGAGCTGTTTTTGAACATTGCTTTTATTTTCTATGCCTAAATCATATCCCCAGTCTCTCCCTTTTTTTATTGCAGGTAATCCCTTTTCTAGCCATACGGGTGCAGGTTCATCTTTTAGATAATGATCGAAAAACTGTTGCATACGTATTGATAAATCTTTTCTGTTGCGGCGCTCCATTAAATTGTGTGCTTCGTTGTTGTATTGAAGCATCCAAACAGGTTTTTCTAATCGGCGCAAAGCCATGAAAAGCTCAATGCCTTGATACCATGGAACAGCACCATCATTGTCATTATGCATAATGAGCAGAGGGGTGTTTACTTTTTCAACAAAAAAGAGTGGTGAATTGTCAATATATGTTTGTAGTGATTTACTTAAGGTCGTTCCCAATCTCGATTGTCCCCTTTCATACTGAATTTGTCGACTGCTTCCTGATTCCCACCGAATGCCACCATAGGCACTTGTCATATTTGATACAGGAGCTCCTGCTCCTGCAGCTTTAAACATATCTGTTTGGGTAACCAAAAACGCTACTTGATATCCACCCCAACTTTGTCCTTGTATGGCCATGTTGTCTTTGTCTACCCAACTGTTTTTAGCTAATGATTCTGCTCCCGATACTATAGCGTTGTAAGCATCTTGTCCTGGTTGTCCAACAGTGTAATTTATATCAGGGGTAAATACAATATAATCTCTGCTGCTATAAAACGGGATGTTTATGGTGGATGCGCTAGGTGCAGGAGGCATATATTGGTATAGGTTGTCAGAGTGTTTTTCGTAGAAGTATATCATGACAGGGTATTTCTTGGTTTTATCAAAACCATCAGGTTTATATAAAATACCTTGCAATGGCTCTCCATCACACGATGTCCATGAGTATAACTCGGGTGTTCCCCATTTGTAGTTGTTCATTTGTGGATTGATATCAGTAAGCTTCTCAGAAGTCTTCCACCAATTAAGTGTTATATACAAATTGGGCGATGTATTGAAATTACTTTTTTGAAAGACTACAGCATCACTGTTTTTAGATTTTGTGATAGATGAGAAAGTATACTTATCTAATACTAATTGTTTGATGGGCTTTTTACTTCGCCTTGGATTGTAGGTGTAGAAGCCACTCTCCTTTGTTTTATTGTCAAAAGCTTCCAGTAGCAATGTTTCAAGGGGGGCAACAAATCGTTTATCCCTATCTGTGTTGAGGTATCGAAATGTTATAGAATCATTTCTGCCAATATTTTCTGTAATATTTATTGGCTTAGTTTTGTTTTGTGGGTCAATCTGCCAGATGTCATATGCATCATAAACAAGCATGTATGCATCGTCCTTCCCCCACACAGGTAATCCATATGGTCCAGGTTTGCTTGGAATATCGCTTTTTTCGTTCCAAAAATTCACACGGATGTTTTCGGTAATATTTACTGTGATTGCTGTTTTATTATTGTGTACAAACCAATGACCTTTGTTTATATCAAACCAACATGTGTAGTTACCTTTTGCTGAAAGAAACGGACGACTAGGAATTGCAGTACCAACAAGGGTAGTTTTGTTAGTTTTTAAATCATGTATCCATGCATCGTATTTTCTAGGAGTCCATTGACTTCTTAATCTATAAGGGACATCGGTATAAAGCAATGCAAACTGTCCATCGTTTTCATCAGATATATTTGCAATGGGTATATCCTCATTGGCAAGCAATGTAAACTTTTTGTTGTTATCCAACTCGATTACGCCCGTATATGTTCTCTTTAACTCGTTCGCTAAATACTTCAACTGTTGAGGTTGTAAATAGGGGTCTTTCCAATGCCAAATATCTAACGATGCTACCTCAAAACTCACAATGGTAGTGTCTTTAGTTGCTTGTCTTGGTGCACTACCGATTAAAATTCTGTTTCCGTTTTTGCTAAAGTAAGGACTGCTGTTCTCGTTAAATATCCAATTGTTTGGTAGGTTCACAGTGTTAGTGTCTGCAAGTATAATTGCCGAATCTGCCTTATTTGTGAAGTAGCGCACATCAAATACTTTTTGCTCTACTTTGGAAGTGTCTTTTGTAGAAAGATATACTAGTTGATTTCCGGCATCGTCAAATCGCAACGATTTGTATTCGGCCTTTTCGTTTGAGATACGCTTTTTTGTGTAATTGTTTAAATTAATAAAGATTACGCCAGGTGTTTCTGTTGTATCTTTCTTTTCGGGCTCGATAGCTACAGCAAAGGCATTACCATATTTGTTAAAAATATAATCTTTGGTGTTTTGGAGTGTGTCTTCTGCTTGTGTGAATAGGTTGTGCAAGATAAGCACCTCTTTCTTCTTGGTATTATTCTTCTTTTTAGGCTTGCTTACAATGGAGTCTGTTTCAACGTTAGTTGAGGCTGTAGCTAATGCCGTAGTATCGGGTGTAATAGTTGTAGTATAAGCTACATAATTTCCCAATTCTTGTGGTGTTTTATAAGATTGCACATTGGGTAAAAAATAATAAGAAAATGTTTCATTATCAATAATCATCAAAGAGTCCTTTGGCATATCGTCCTTTTTCTTTTTGTCAATCTTTGCTTGGCGTATTTCGGCGAAGGGAGCTTTGAGGAGTGCTACTGTATGTTTACCATCGGGTGAAAGGCTGTAGCTTGAGATTCGATTATATTTGAAGTCTTTTTTCTTTTTCAAGTTTTGAATAAACAACTTGTTGTCACCTTCTTGAGGTTTGATAATAGCTACCGTAAATTGACCATCATCACTAACAGAAATGTTTGATAGGCTCTTCCAATCGTCATATACCGAATGGTCTAACTGTTTCTTTTGCGCAAAAGAAAGTTGAATGAAAAATAGGCTCAAAAGGGTGATTGTAATTGTTTTTTTGCAATCCATTGTGATGTAATATTGTTGTTATATGTAAACAAAGCGAAAGTACAATAAAAAAACACCTTCTACAAATAAAGTTGCTGTTGTATATCTATATTTTTAAATTATCTTTGTAGTGAACTTAATTACAACGATTATAAATAAGGATACAATGCATATAATACAATTGAAGAGTCATCCATCATCGCCCAATGAATTGCTTTTATCCCTGAAAACCATTGAAGAGCTTTCTGATGCAAGGTTTGGTGAAGGCAACAATGAGCTACTTCTGACTATTGAAGATGAAGACGATGTAGCTGAGGTGATACAAGAGGTAGTGAGTCGACTGCGCAAAGCAGGTGCTGAAATTAAATCAGTAAAGCAATCATTTCCTGTTATGAATATGACTTGTGCAGCTTGTGCATCAAGTTCTAAGAATGTTTTATCTTTTGTGCCAGGAGTTTTGGATGTCGCTGTCAACTTTGCTAATGGTAAAGCCATGATAGAATATATCCCTGAACTTTCTAATCCAACAGATATGAAGTCTGCACTGAAAGAAGTAGGGTTTGATTTGCTGATTGAAGAGAAAGAGTCATCCCGAGAAAACGTAGAGCAATTACAACAAGAACGCTACAAGAAGCTAAAACGAGACACCATTAGTGCAGTAGCACTTGCCACTCCATTAATTCTTATTGGTATGGTGTTTATGAATATACCTTATGCTGACTATATTATGTGGGCATTGGCCACGCCTATACTATTTATCTTTGGGCAACGTTTTTTTGTGGGTGCATGGAAGCAAGCAAAGCGTTTTTCTGCTAATATGGATACACTAGTTGCACTCAGCACTGGTATTGCCTATGTTTTTAGTGTGTTCAATCTTTTTTTTGAGGAGTTTTGGACAAGTAGGGGATTGGAGGCTCATGTCTATTTTGAAGCTTCTGGTGTAATTATTGCATTTATTTTGCTTGGTAAAATGTTGGAAGAGCGCGCCAAAGGAAATACTTCTTCAGCTATTAAGAAGTTAATGGGGCTTCAACCTGATACGGTGATTATATTTAAAGATGATGTGCCCACTGAGGTATCTATTTCTGATGTACAAGTGGATCATATTATCTTAGTGAAACCAGGCGAGAGAATTGCAGTGGATGGTGTGGTTACAGTTGGCTCTTCGTTTATAGATGAAAGTATGATTAGCGGAGAGCCTATTGCTGTGGAAAAGACCTTGAACTCAGAAGTGTTTGCTGGAACTATCAATCAGAAAGGAAGTTTTAGATTCAGAGCAAACAAAGTGGGTAAGGATACTTTATTGGCGCATATTATTAAAACAGTAGAGCAGGCACAAGGAAGTAAGGCTCCTGTTCAAAATTTGGTGGACAAGATTGCAGGTATATTTGTACCCATTGTTATGGGTATTGCCCTTTTTAGCTTTGCTCTTTGGATGATATTAGGTGGCGATGATAGCCTTGTTCATGCTTTGCTAGCCATGGTAACAGTGTTGGTTATTGCCTGTCCGTGTGCATTGGGGTTGGCTACTCCTACTGCTATAATGGTGGGTATTGGTAAAGGAGCCGAAGAGGGCATCCTCATAAAAGATGCCGTGAGTTTAGAGTTAAGTAGAAAAATTGACATAGTAGTGCTCGATAAAACTGGCACACTCACAGAAGGGCGTCCAGTTGTGAGTAATATAGTATGGGGTGATAGCATTACCGATGAGCAAAAGAATGTATTATATAGCATAGAGGCGCAATCCGAACATCCATTGGCTGATGCCATTACTGCCAATATGAAGGAGAGTAGTACATTGTTGAATAATATTGAGGTACAGCAAGTGAGTGGCAAGGGAATTGATGGTAGTTACAATGGGAAGCACTATTTTGTGGGAAACCCACAATACATTCGTTCTAAGAATGTCAATATTTCTGCCACAATGGAGCAATCCATAAATAAAGAGTTGGAAGCTGCTCACACTGTTACAGTTTTTGCAAACAGTGATACAGCACTCGGAGTTATATCCATTACCGACAAGTTGAAGCCAACAACCAAAGAGGCCATCAAACAATTAAATAAGATGCACATTGATACTGCTATCTTTACTGGTGACAACGAAATGGTTGCTAAAGCACTTGCAGAAGAGTTGGGCATCACTAATTATAAAGGCAATGTATTGCCCGATGAGAAAGCTCGCATGGTGAAAGAGTTGCAACAGCAAGGTAAAGTGGTGGCAATGGTAGGGGATGGTATCAATGATAGTGGTGCGCTTGCACAAGCCGATGTGAGTATTGCCATGGGCAAGGGGAGCGATATTGCTATGGAGGTGGC
>CAZIUT010000031.1:0-13746 GCA_964542545.1 uncultured Dysgonomonadaceae bacterium
ACTTAAATCGTCTGATACTTCTCTTTGGAGTTTTCTCAAACTCATCTTCTTGTATTCGGAATGACCTGATTTGACTATAAGCAGCTAGGTTTTCATTCACCTCTTTTATTTTATTTTCGAAGTATGATTGATAATCTTCGGGCTTAATCTTTTTTGATTCCATAACATCGGCATCAGGATAGATAAGGGCAACTACTTTACCATCTTCTTCTATTGCTAATGACTCTTGCACACATGTCAAGTTGTTTAGTTTCTCTTCAATCTCTTCGGGATAGATATTTTGACCACCAGAACCTAATATCAAGTTCTTGTTGCGCCCTCTTATATACATAAAACCATCTTTATCCATCACGCCAAGGTCGCCTGTCTTCATCCATCCATCATCCATCATCACCTCTTTAGTAGCCTTCTCATTTTTATAATAGCCAAGCATCACATTCATACCTTTAACCATAATCTCACCAACTTCAGTTGCTGGATTATTAGAGTCAATCTTAACTTCCATACGGTCAACAACTTTTCCACACGACTGGCTTCTAAACTCTTGCCAAGAACAGTAACCTATAAGCGGACTTGTTTCTGTCATACCATACCCAACTGTAAATGGAAAACGAATAGACATAAGAAATTTCTCTACTTCAGCATTCAATGATGCACCTCCAATTACAAATTCACCAACTTGCCCACCAAAGAAATCTATTAATTGCTTTCTTATTTTCCTTCTAACAAATATATTTGCAATTGGAACTTTAAGCAATGTCTTTACAGGCTGTTTCTGAATTGCTGGAAAAACATTGCTTGTTACAATTTTCTCCATTATTAAAGGAACTGACAACACTAATTTTGGTCTGTATTTAGCAAACTCTTCTTTAATGATACGTGGTGAAGGCACTTTACCAAGAAAGTGTACATGACAACCTAAAGTAAGAGATTTAATAATCTCAAATGCCAAGCCATAAGTATGAGCCATGGGCAACATACACACAACATCGTCTCCACTTTGAATAAAGGGAACATTGTCGTTGGCAAACTTATTATTCGACCATACACTGCGATAAGGTATCATTACGCCTTTGGGGCTACTAGTTGTGCCCGATGTGTAGTTGATGATAGCTAGTTCATCATCTTCTTCTTTGTGCCAAACAATATCGTTGGCTGTGAAGTCTTTTGTGAATAGCTTGTTGAAATACTCTTCTTGGTTATCAAAAAAGGTTTTCAATTCGTCGGATTGACCATGCAAAAGAGAGAAATCGTCGAGCGATACAACTGTTTCAAGTTGTGGTATTGTCTCTAGATTAATTTTATTGTAAATAGCTGTATCTGCAAAAAACACCTTCGCATCAGAATGATCTACAATATACTCCACGCTACTTTTATCAAACTCGTGTAAAATACTTACTACAACTGCACCATAGCTCAATGTTCCGAAGAACGCTATAGCCCAATTTGAAGAGTTTCTACCGCAAAGAGCTATTTTATCTCCTTTTTCCACTCCACCTGCTCTGAAATAAGCATGAAGCTTAGCTATACTTAAGGCAAAATTTTTATAAGAAATTGTTTCACCTTGATAGTCTGTGAGAGCTGGTAGTTCCCAGTTTTTGCGAATGCTCTGCTCTAATACACCTAAAAATTTATGTTCCATATATTATTAATAATAATGTATAATATGCAAATGTACTGTTTTTTTTAGAATAAAAAACTGAATAGCTTATCACTCACTTATAATTAACACTTTACTAAATCAGTAAGCAATATGAGATGATGTGAGAAGAGGCTTTTTGAAGTGATACAAGAGACATATTATAATACTAAATACTGCAGTAAAAAACCATCGCTTTGCATTCGGAAACCCTTATTCTTCCTCTACATATTGAAATCGCTTGATGCTTCTCTTGGGCGTTTTGGCAAACTCTTCATTTTGTATGCGGAACGACCTGATTTGACTATATGGAGCAAGGTTCTGATTTACCTCTCTTATTTTCTTTGCAAAGTATGATTGATAATTTTCAGGTTTTAGTTGTTTGTCTCTCATTACATCTTCATCGGGATAGATAAGGGCAACTACTTTGCCATCTTCTTCTATTGCCAATGATTCTTGAACGCAAGACAGGTTGTTCAACTTCTCTTCAATCTCTTCGGGATAGATGTTTTGGCCGGCTGCACCTAATATCATATTCTTATTGCGCCCTTTAATGTAAATAAAACCATCTTTATCCATTACACCAAGATCGCCTGTTTTCATCCAACCATCATCCATCATTACCTCATTAGTAGCCTCTTCATTTTTATAATAGCCGAGCATCACATTTGTGCCACGAACCATTATTTCTCCAACTTCGGTTGCTGGATTATTAGAGTCGATCTTTACTTCCATGCGGTCGACAGCTTTTCCGCATGTTTGATGTCTGAACTCTTTCCAAGAACAGTAGCTTATTAATGGGCTTGTCTCTGTCATGCCATACCCAACTGTGAATGGAAATTTAATGGACATAAGAAACTTTTCTACTTCGCCATTCAGGGCTGCTCCACCAATCACAAACTCACACACTTGGCTACCAAAAAAGCCCATTAATTGGTTTTTAATTTTCTTGCGAACAAGCAAATTAACTATTGGAACTTTAAGCAGTAATTTTACAGGTTGTTTCTCTAATGCAGGGAAAACATTACTTGTAACAATTTTCTCCATGATTAAGGGAACTGAAAATATGAGCTTTGGCTTGTATTTGGCAAACTCTTCTTTAATAATGCGTGGCGATGGTACTTTGCCTAAAAAATGAATATGACAACCATATGTAATAGATTTGACAATCTCAAATGCCAAACCATAAGTGTGAGCCATGGGTAGCATACACACTACGTCGTCGCCTCTTTGCATAAAAGGAAGGTTTTCGTTGGCAAACTTATTGTTTGACCATACACTTCTATATGGTATCATAACACCTTTTGGACTACTTGTTGTGCCCGAAGTGTAGTTAATAATGGCTAGTTCGTCTGGTTGGTCTTTGTGCCAATTGATGTTGGTTGCACTGAAATCGTTTGAGATTGTTTTCTTGAAATAATCATCTTGATTATCAAAAAAGTTTTTCAACGCTTCTGATTCACTATGCAAGAGAGAGAAGTCGTCGAGCGAGACTACTGATTGGAGTTGTGATATCTTGTCTGTAGTAATTTTTTTGAAGATGGCTGAGTCTGTAAAAAAGAGTTTAGCATCGGAATGATCTACAATATACTCTATACTAGCCTTGTCAAACTCATGTAAGATACTTACCACAACAGCACCATAGCTCATTGTTCCGAAAAACGCTATTGCCCAATTTGAAGAGTTTCTTCCGCAAAGGGCTATTTTATCGCCCTTTTTCAAACCACTTGCCCTGAAATAAGCATGAAGTTTGGCTATATGCTTTGCAAAATCTTTGTAATAGATTGTTTCACCTTGATAGTCTGTCAGCGCTGGGAGCTCCCAGTTGTTGCGAATGCTCTGCTCGAGTTCGTTTATAAAGCTATTTTTCATATTCATATTTGCACACATTGATATAATGTGTGCAAATATAGCATATATTTTATATTTAAAAGTAAAGGGATCTGTTATTTTCTACAAATAACAGCATTTATATTTACAGGTAAATAAACTTTATTGTTCAGCTCTTAAATAGTCTGTAACCCTACCGCTAATCTGTTTAAGGGCTATTTCATTTATCTTTATGTTGAACTGTGCTGTAACCAATCTTTCTTCAGCTTCCAATAAACTATTTTGTGCTTCGCGCAATCTTATTCCTGAAAGATCGCCCAGTTTATATCGCTCTATTGCGATATCATAGTTTTCGCGTGCAACCGCTACATTCTCTTTTTCAAGCTTAAAAAGCTCTAAGTTGTTGAGATAAGATTGCCACATATTGGCAAAATTACTCTTAACAGCAAGTTGCATCTGATCTTTTTCAAGTTTAGTATTCTCGATACGTGTGCGTGCATTTTTTTGTTCACGTCGTTTATTGAATCCATCAAAGATGTTGATGCCAACAGTTACACCAACATTAGGTCCCCAATTACGTTGTTTGTCAAACGAACCCACATCATAATTGAAGTGAGAGAAACCGTATCCTGTATTCAATCTTACATACGGATAATACCTACTCTCGATGTTTTTAAGATTGAGTTGGCTCAACAGAATATCTTTTTGTGTGAGCTGCAACATTATATTTGATGACAAAACACTGTTCCATAAAACTTCTTTTGCAGCGATAGGTTTTAATACAATAGAGGTATCGGCTGCAACTAATGGTGTTTCTACATCTTCAATCCCCATAAGCTCATTGAGTTTTATGCGCGAAGTATTAAGCACTTCGTATTGGCGAATAAGACGAGAGCTATCTGAATTGAAATCGACACGTGCTTGTTGCAAATCTAATCTTGAAAAAGACCCTATCTGATATCTTGCCTCAACAATGCGCAACTGTTCGCGCGATAGTGTAACGGCAGATTTAAGGTTCTGTAGTCGCATGGTTTCTTGCACCAAATTGTAATATTCTGCCGAAAGATTGGCAATAAAAGACTCAACAGTAAGTTGTGTATTCAACTCGCCCATGCTTCGCAATTCTTTCAGTTTTTGATAATTTGCTTGCGCATTAAATCCATCGAAAATAGTCCAATTAAGATTAACACTTGCATTGAGAGTCTGTGTATTATTGTTGCGTATATTGTTCTCGTCAGAGCCGTCGGCAGGGGTTTGATTGGCATTATCGCTTTTCAAATTATACCCTGTGGTAGCATCGATGCTGGGTAACAATCCTGCATTGCCCCATGTTACATTTCTATCCGAAATGGTTTGCTCGTTGCGCATGATTCTGATATCGAAGTTCCGCTCCAATCCAGTTCTTAAACACTCTTCAAGGTTGATTACTTGTGCAACAATGGAATAGGAGAACGATAATAGTAGGAACAGAAATATAAAACTAAAAACTCTTTTCATTTCAATCTTGATTTAATAATTGGTCGGCCTTTTCATCTACTACAACTTTTCTATGGGTTGAAATAAACATATACATGGCTGGCACAACAAAAAGCGTGAGCAAAGTAGATACAAGCAATCCTCCAATAACAGCAACACCCATAGCAATACGTCCATTGGCACCCTCGCCAGTGGCCAAAGCCAAAGGAAGCAGTCCTAAAATAGTGGAAATACTTGTCATAAGAATTGGGCGTAAACGCTGAACAGCTGCACCTTGAATTGCTTCTAACTTTTCAATACCATTCTCTTGACGTTGATTGGCAAACTCAACAATAAGAATACCATTCTTGGCAACCAACCCTATAAGCATGATAATACCAATCTGACTATATATATTCATGGTTACACCAAACATCCACATAAAGAATAGCGCCCCAGTAACTGCCAATGGCACTGTAAGCATTACTACAAAAGGATCTTTAAAGCTCTCGAACTGGGCAGCGAGAATCAGGAAGATAAGCACAAGCGCTAATAAAAACGCAAACATTAGGCTCGAAGAGCTTTCTCTAAAGCTGCGCGACTCGCCTTCCAAAGCTGTTCTAAAAGTATCGTCGAGTGTTTTTTTAGCAATTCGGTCCATCTCGTCGATACTTTCACCTAGCGAATATCCAGGAGCAAGTCCGGCAGAAACAGTTGCAGAGTTAAATCTATTGTAACGATATAGTTGTGGTGGTGCAACAGATTCTTCCAACTTAACCAAGTTGTCCATTTGAATCATTGTACCCTGATTATTTTTCATATAAATAGACTTCAAATCTAAAGGAGTGTTTCGCTGTTGACGATTGATTTCTGCCAGTATCTGATATTGTTTACCATTCATATAAAAGTAACCCATGCGTTGACCACTCAGTGCATATTGCAATGTTTGACCAATATCGCGTGTACTTACTCCCAAAAGTGCGGCTTTGTCTCTATCAATTACAATTCGGGTTTCGGGCTTCGAGAACTTTAAGTTCACATCGGCCATTTGGAAGAATGGACTCTCATTTACTTCTGCCATAAAGGAAGGAATAAACTCTTCTAACTTTGCAAGTGTTGGTGCTTGCAACACATATTGTAGGGGCATGCCGCCTCGTCGTCCACCAAAAGTAGATTGTTGTTGTACAAAAGCACGTGCTGCAGTTTCGGGTCTCACCCCTTTAGAAAGCTCATCGGCAATTTCCATTTGACTTCTATCCCGTTCAGTCATGTCGGGCAAAGTAAGACGAACCATCCCAAATGTTCCAAAAATGATAGTCATATTCGACTCTTTTTCTGGCACTAAAGAGTCAACTATATGCGAAATTCTGTTGGTGTAATCGCGCGTATATTCATAAGTTGCTCCTTCGGGAAGGTTTGTTCTCACCATCACTTGCGAACGGTCTTCTAGTGGAGCCATCTCGGCTTGAATAGATTTAAAGAAGACAAAGATAAGTACAAGTGTTGCTAAGAAAATTGGGACCACCAGTTTTTTGTGAGCAATAAAATAGACCAACCACTTCTCATATGCGTTGTTCATACCTTCAAAGAAAGGCTCTGTTTTGAGCATAAGCCAATTCTTCTTCTCTCTCTTCACCAATAACTTTGAAGCTAACATGGGTGTAAAAGTCAAGGCCACAAAAGATGAAATAATAACTGCACCAGATACAACAATACTAAACTCTCGGAACAGCCGACCAGTCATGCCCTCCAAGAAAACAATGGGGAAAAACACAGCTACTAATGTAATTGTTGTGGACACAACAGCAAAGAAAATCTCTTGCGACCCCTCTATGGAGGCATCGCGGGGTGTCATTCCTTTCTCTATTTTCTGATAGATATTTTCCACCACAACAATAGCATCATCCACCACCAACCCAACCGAAAGCACAATGGCAAGCATAGAGAGTACATTGATGGAGAAACCTGCCATATACATTATAAAGAAAGCCCCTACTAAAGAAACAGGTATGGCAATAGTCGGAATAATTGTAACACGCCAATCGCGCAAAAATAAAAAGATTATGATTACCACTAAGATAAATGCTATATAAACTGTAGTTTTCACCTCGTCGATAGACGCACGAATAAAGCGTGTGCTATCGTGAGCTACCTCAACAATTACATCTTCGGGCAAATCTTTTCTCATTTGTTCTAATCGAACACGCACCTCATCGGCAATATCAATTTGGTTGGCACCTGGTTGTGGTATAATCACTGTGCTCACCATAGGGATGCCATTACGACGCAATATGTTTTTACGATTCTCTGCATCTAACTCTGCAAAACCCACATCGCCAAAGCGGACAATACGAAAATCATCCTCTTTTATAATAAGGTTGTTAAACTCTTCGGGAGTCAACATCAATCCTAATGTACGAATTGAGCGTTCTATATCATCACCCTCAATACTACCAGCAGGAAGCTCTATATTCTCTCTGTCTAAAGCAGCTTTAATCTCCATGGGGGTAGTCTTGTAGGCCGCCATTTTCACTGGGTCGAGCCATAAACGCATAGCGTATCGGTTCTCACCCCAAATAGCAACCGAACTCACATTCTGAATGGTTTGCAGACGTTCTTTTACTGTAAGTTCTGCAATCTCTGTCAATTCTAACAACGAGCGTAAATTACTTTGAACTGTAATTTGCATAATAGGCTCGGCATCGGCATCGGCTTTGGCCACAGTGGGTGGATCAACATCGCGTGGCAAATATCTCTGTGCAACAGATACTTTGTCGCGCACATCATTGGCAGCTGTTTCCATATCAACAGAAAGCTCAAATTCTACTGTGATACGCGAACGTCCCTGACTACTACTACTCATAAGTGAGCGAATGCCAGGAATACCATTTATATTCTGCTCCAATGGTTCTGTTATTTGCTTCTCTATCACATCGGCGTTAGCTCCAGGATAAGAAACACTCACCGTGATAATTGGATTATCAACACTGGGATATTCTCGCACAGCTAAACTGCGATATCCAATTATTCCGAAAAGAATAATAACGAGTATAAACACAGTTGATAAAACTGGTCTATTTATGCTTAATTCAGATAATGTCATTTATATAAATCTTCTATATTTTTATTCTTCCAATTGGGCTATAGACACATTCATGCCATCGCGTAATTGCATCACTCCTGTCGTTAATAATGTATCACCAATACTCAATCCCTTTAAAACCTGTACAGACGTGGCGGTGCGAAGACCTTTTGTTAAGACAACTCTGTGTGCTTTACCATTTTTATATGTATAAGCAATATCTTGCCCCATTTCGGCAATGGAAGAAATGCTGGGAATGACAATTGTGTTAGTTATCTCGCGCAGTTGAATTTCAATACTGGCCGAATGCCCTGGTTTCATCTTTCCCCCTGGATTAGCATACCGAGCGCGTGCCTTTATAGATAGCGTGCTGGTTTCGAGCGATGCTTCAACAGCATAAACGAAGGCTTCGTAGGTGTTCAAATCATTTTCTACTGTGAAAGTAAGTTTTGTTCCATTAACAATTTCATCTACCTGACTTTCGTTTGCAGCAAACTCTATTTTTAGTGGCGATATTTTGGTGAGTTTAGAAACTACAACTTGTGGCGAAGCGTAGGCTCCTTCGCTCACCATCCGCAGACCAATCATCCCACTAAAAGGGGCACGTAATTCGGTTTGATTTATGCGAGCTTTTACCAATTCAACATCGGCTTTTAGCTTATCCAATTCTGTAGTAACAGTTTCAAAAGCCTCTTGACTCACAGCGTCTTTATCCAACAGTGTTCGTTGGCGATAGACCCTTTCTTGGGCAAGCGGCAATTGTGCCTCCAGCTTTCTGAGCTCTGCTTGCAACGGTGCATCATTCACTTTTGCCAACAGATCACCTTTGTTTACAAATGAACCTTCTTTGAAGTTGATTTGAGTAATCTTTCCAGAGGCTTCAAAAATTAAATTAACTTCTTCATCTGGCAATAACACACCAGTTGTTCTAAACACATCGTTCAAAGTTTCTGGCTTTAGAACAATTGCATTTACACTCAAAGTCTGATTACCTCTTGAAGCCATGGGGGTAGCAACGGGTTGTTCTTTGTTGTCGCCAACAAAAGCTCTTTTAATTTTAGGATAGAAAATCATGCCTAATATCAATAGGATAATCCCTACAACTACTAATATCTTTACTGGTTTACGCATTGTATAATATATATGTTTTACATTTAGCTTTAAAAGTACAGTTTTTATATGAAACATGCCCTTTATAAAGTTTTTTTTATCTATTTTTGAGTAATAACAATACAAACAAAAGCAAAGAATAAATGTTTTATAAAAAACCTCTGAGTTATTTAAGAATACTAGTTATAACTAATTTCGCATTCACACAAAACTTATTATAATGAAAACATTAAGAAACAGTCTACTAATTGCACTTCTTTTATCTATGAATATCACTTTTAATGCAAGTGCCCAAGATTGGGCAAACTTAAATAGATTTAAACAAGAAAATACGGAAGTTGGACTTCCAAAAACAAACGAAGACAGAGTTGTTTTTATGGGCAACTCCATTACACAAGGATGGGGAGAACAAGTTCCAGAATTTTTCAACAATCCCAATTATATCAATAGAGGAATTGGCGGACAGACTACACCACAAATGCTATTGCGGTTTAGACAAGATGTGCTAAATTTATATCCAAAAGTAGTGGTTATATTAGCTGGCACAAACGATATTGCTGGCAACACTGGCCCATCTACATTAGAAATGATTGAAAACAATCTGTATTCAATGGCCGAGCTGGCAAATGCACACAATGTGGAAGTAGTGCTTTGCTCTGTGCTTCCAGTATTTGATTATCCTTGGAGGACAGGACTTGAGCCTGCAGAAAAAATAATTGAACTTAACCGTAGAATAAAAAATTATGCCAACACAAATGGCTTTGTTTATGCCGATTATTTTACACCAATGGTTGATGAGAAAAACGGATTGAAAAAAGAATACTCAAATGATGGTGTTCACCCTACACGTGTTGGTTATGAAATAATGGCTCCTATTGCTGAGAAAGCAATAGCAAGAGCGTTAATACTTCGAAGAAACAACAATAAATAGAAATTATCTGCTATTGAAAGCCCTAAGAGTTTAAACTATCCACTTTTTTCTGTACCTTGTTGGGTAGAAATAAAAAAAGAATAATGAAGAAAAAAGCTATTATACTTGGTGCAACAGGTTTAACTGGTTCACACCTACTAGAATTACTCATACAAGATTCAACTTATGAATCTATCAAGGTTTTTACGCGCAGTAAACTGCCTGTTACTCACCCAAAATTAGAGGAGCATGAGATTGATCTTTTAAAGCTATCTGACCATGCCGATAAATTCACTGCCGATGTTGTGTTTTGTTGCATTGGAACAACTAAATCAAAGACTCCCAACAAGGAGCTTTATCGCGCCATTGACTATGGGATACCAGTGGAGGCTGCAAAACTTTGTAAAAAAAACTCCATAAATTATTTTATAACTATATCAGCAATAGGAGCTAATCCGAAAAGCAAGGTTTTCTACAATCGTCTTAAAGGTGAAATGGAGCGCGATGTGCTTGCACAACAAATAGAGCATACCCAACTATTGCAACCATCGCTTATAGTGGGCAATAGAGATGAAAAAAGAACAGGCGAAGACCTCTCTAAGCAGTTTATGAAAATATTTGACTTCTTAATCCCTGCTCGCTACAAAATGATAGAGGGAAGAACTATAGCGAAAGCAATGGCGCAAATGGCAAGAAAGCCTACAAAAGAACATATAATTCCTTCCGAAAAAATAAAAGAGATTGCAAAAGAATATGAATAGAGATTTAACTATAACTGATAAACATTTTCTGAGCATTTGCATCGATCTTGCCGAAGAAGCCTTGAATGCTGGCGACAAACCTTTCGGGTCTATCTTAATTGATAAAGCTGGAAACATTTTAGCTCAAGCACGCAACAAAATAAACACATTTAATGCTTTGGCGCATCCCGAATATGAACTGGCTGAATGGGCATTGGACAACCTCACAAAAGAACAACGACAAGAAAGTACTATGTACACAAGTGGCGAACATTGCCCCATGTGTGCAGGTGCGCATGGCTTGGCCCAGATTGGCACTGTAGTATATGCTGCATCTGGACAACAATTGAATGAGTGGCTGCATGATTACAGCATGGAGCCTCCGCTCATCAATCTTATTCCCATAGAAAATGTGGTGAAGAATATTATAGTACGGGGCCCTGCCAAAGGGGAATTATTAGAGAGAATAAAAAAACTGCATTTAGGCTTATAAACTCAAATATAGAAATGAACATCAACAAGCAAAAGAACTTAACAACTTTATCATTTGCGCTTAGTATAATTATCTTGGGTTCTTTCTTTTTAGCTTGCAAGCAAAACAAAACTAAAGAATCCACACAAGCAACTCTTCCTAAGTCAATTACTGTGAGCAATGGCCAGTTTGTGGATAATCTTGGCCGACAAGTAATATTAAATGGCATCAACGTCATCAACAAATCTAAAGATGAAGGCTACCTTGTATCTGAAGACTCAACATTGTACTCTAAATTGAGAGACTGGGGTTTCAATAGCATTCGTTTTGGTATTATTTGGGATGGACTTGAACCCGAACCTGGTATATACAACGAAGCTTATCTAAAAGGAATAGACCAACACATACAATGGGCTGCAGATAATGATATGTTTGTGGTGCTCGACATGCACCAAGATTTGTATAGTGTGCTATTTGCTGATGGTGCTCCCCAATGGGCCACGCTTACCGAAGGCAAACCACACAAAATAGGTGCTATATGGAGCGATTCTTATTTGCTGAGTGAAGCGGTACAAACCGCTTTTGACAACTTCTGGGCAAACACCCCAGCTTCTGATGGAATTGGTCTGCAAGATCACTATGCAAAGATGTGGCAACATGTAGCAAAACGATATGCTAACAATCCAACAATAATTGGTTACGACCTTATGAATGAACCTTTCCCTGGAACATCTGCTCAACAAGCTATGCCAACTATGTTAACAGCCTTTGGCAACATGATGTATGAGACTAAAGGCAAGAAGCTCTCAGAGCGCGAATTGGTATTGATGTGGAGCAATGAGGAAGAGAGAAGCAAAGTATTTAAAAACTTAGAATCGAAGGATAACTTTGCAACAGTAATAGATGCTTTATTTCCGCTTAGCAGAGCGTTCGAACAAAAAAAACTACAACCTTTTTATCAAAAAGTAAGCGATGCTATTAGAGAGGTTGACAAGTCGAGTATTCTCTTTTTAGAACACACCTATCTTGGCAATATTGGCATAAGAAGTAGCATTGCACGCACCACGCTTGCAGATGGCACACCCGACTCTCTATTAGCCTATGCACCCCATGGATATGACTTGGTAACCGATACTGAAAATGCATCAAGTGCTTCTCACGAACGATTGAGTTTTATCTACAATCGTTTTCAAGAAACAGCCAATTCTTTAAATATGCCAGTGTGGTTGGGCGAATGGGGTGCTTTTTATAATCATAGCGAGGAGATTGTTCCAGTGGCTCAACATGCTGTTTCGCAAATAGAAACACATCTTTTCGGCAATGCTTACTGGAGCTATCAATCTAAGATGGAAAAACTACCCTACTTTAAGCAGGCCCTCATGCGTCCCTACCCTGCCTATACAAATGGTGAGCTCATAGAGTACAACTACGATAGAGTGAGCAAAACCTTAACCGTGATTTGGAAAGAAGACAAAAACAGCAATGCTCCTACCCTCCTCTTTGTACCATCTCTTGCCAAAGATGCAATGGGAGAGATTGATAAATCGTTCAAGGCAACAATCGAGCGTATTCCTAACTCTACTTCCGGTTGGTTGGTGATTCCTCCATTGGAGCGTGAGCAGAAGAGGAAATTGGTGGTGAAGATGACTTAGCGAAGTGCATTGATGAGAGATTATAATAAAAAACACTCCCAAGTAAAAAAAGTGATAAACGACTAAAATTATTGATTAATTTAGTCGTGTATCAATATTTTAAACACTACTTGAACATCGTTTAAAAAGTGGAATTAAACAATTACATTTTTTATCTACTTGCTTTACTCAAAACCTCTAAATCCTCTTTGTCTAATGCTAATGCAGGAGCATCAATCAAGTTTTGCAACTGACTTTTACTGGTTGCACTAACAATCGAACCGGTTATTGTTGGCTGTGCCAACTGCCATGCCAAAGCAATAGTTGCAGGCTGCGTATTGTGTTTACTGGCAATTGCATCTAATGCATCTAAAACTGTAAACCCTCTATTGTTTAAGTAATGCTTAAGTCCTCCTCCACGAACACTCTTTCCCAAATCTGCTTCGGTGCGATACTTGCCAGTTAAGAATCCCGAAGCCAGTGAATAATACGGAAACACGGCCAAATCATATTTTTCAACCACAGGCCTGTATATAGTTTCGTAATTGGTTCTTTCCATTAAATTGTAGTGGGGCTGCAAAGCAACATACTTTGGCAAACCGTTAACCTCAGATGCTTTAAATGATTCTTTAAGGCGTTCTGGTTTCACATTCGAAGCTCCTATATATCGCACCTTGCCGGCTTTTATAATTTCATCATAAGCAGATAAAGTTTCCTCAACTGGTGTCAACTCATCGTCGAAATGGGTATAATACAAGTCGATATAATCCGTTTGCAAACGCTGCAACGACTCATCTACCGATTGCAAGATATGCGCTTTGCTAATAACCTGAGTTCGATTATTAAAATAAAGACAATTGATTGGTCTTTACTGTTT
>CAZIUT010000032.1:0-13657 GCA_964542545.1 uncultured Dysgonomonadaceae bacterium
GTGCTTTCTTTCAAAAGCGATGCAAAGGTAAAACATTTTTTTTACTAACCAAAAGTTCAGAGTGTATAATTGGCAGTTTCTTTCTTTTGGATTTTGTAATTATCGTTTAGTCGCTCGTATTACTAATATCAGCTTATTTGTTTTCAGTAAGTTACATTTTTTTATTTAAAACGATTTCAAATAAAATAAAACCTCTGTTTTGTTAATTTTTTTTTGAAACTTGTTTGCTGAGGCTATAAAATAGTCATCCTAACTAGAATTGTGTTTTGTAATAACCGGTATTATTCACGTTTTTAGCTCTGCGTAGATGTAAGAGCGCATAATACCGTCGATATAGACTGCTATTTCAAGAGGTTTGCTGGCGGAGCAAGTTCGTACACTTCGGCTACGCTCAGTGACCTCACTTCGGCTACTATCCGACTGCATTAAGGCACTGTTCAATGATCGTCCTTCGACTATAGGCTCGGTGACCTGTATTACAGCAACGAAACTTCGACAAGCTTTGTGACAATCTTTTTTAATATAAACGGGATGAATAATGCGGGATAAAAAGGAGAAGGTATAACTCTTTGATGCATAAAAAAAGAGTTTTCCCATCATCTGTTAGGAAAACTCTTTACAATCTTATTATTACAACAAACTGGCTATATCAATTTATATAACAACTCTATTTCTTCTGCCCATATTTCGGGATCGGGGGTTTCCAAAATTATAGGCATTTTATCAAATCGGCTATCTTTCATCATCAACTCGAAAAGCGTCATTCCCATCACTCCTTTTCCAATAGAGTCGTGACGGTCGACTTTAGTGCCTACTTCTTTTTTTGAATCATTTAAATGTATGCCTTTAAGGTATTTGAATCCAACAATGTCGTCAAACGACTGGAAGGTCTCTTTATACGAGTCCTCTGTTCTTATTTCATAGCCTGCCGCCAATGTGTGGGCTGTATCTATACAAACGCCAACACGCGTCTTGTCTTCAACTTTATTTATTATGTGAGCTAGTTGCTCAAAGGTATGTCCAAGATTAGTGCCTTGACCAGCTGTGTTCTCAATAACTGCAGTTACGCCTTTGGTTTGATCTAGTGCTATATTGATTGATTCAGCAATGCGGTCGAGGCAAGCATCAATTTCTATTTTCTTTAAATGGCTGCCTGGATGAAAGTTTATTCTGTTTATTCCTAGCTGCTCACAACGTTGTAGTTCGTCTAGGAATGCATTGCGCGATTTTGTTAATGCTTCCTCTTCTGGGTGTCCAAGATTGATGAGGTAGCTATCGTGTGGCAAAACATAGTTCATGTTGAAGCCAAGCTCTTCGCATCTTTCTTTAAATAGTTCAATGCTTTTTTCAGTAAGGGGGGCTGCCTTCCATTGGCGTTGGTTTTTAGTGAAGAGAGCAAATGCTTTAGCTCCAATATTGTGTGCGTTTACGGGGGCGTTTTCTACACCTCCAGCTGCGCTAACGTGTGCGCCTATGAACTTCTTCATATTATGTTTTTTGTTTTAATTGTTAATGGAATTACTACATTAACAAAAGTACATTATTAATGATTCATTTGAAAAATATAGAGCAACTCTTTTTGCTTTAAGTGAAAGCATTAGCTTACGAATTGCAATATTGGGTTGTGGTATAGAATAGAGGTGGTTTATAAATTATCGTTTGTTTTGTCTCTTTCTAGGTAACGAAGCAGCGCTTCAGATTTCCCTTTCTCGAATTTTAAGTTTTCAATTTCTAATATTGTTTTTGATAGTTCGAAGGATTGACTTATAGCCTTTTTTTCAGTTTTTGACAAGGTTTTGGAATAACTTCTTCTTCCAATAAAGTTGATTGTGATGGGGCTCTTCTCGAAAGTGTAGATAAATTCGGCGACGCCATTTTCATCGTTTCCAAAAAAACGAACTATTTCGTAAGTTTTGTTGAGGGTCTTTATTTTATAGTTTAATCCGTCGGCAGTTACAGTAAAACTTTCTGCATAAGAACCATCGGGGATGGATACTTTTACTTTGTTGTGATTGATGTTCAATCCACTCAGTACGCTCTCTAAATAGAGAATTCCCTTTTCGCTTACACCAGAACGAAGTGTGTTTTGCTCTAATGTTTTTGAGGAGGGTGTGAGTTTAGGTATGTAGTTGCCAAACTCTTGGTAGTTCTCGTCGCGTACAAAATTGAAGTTAGTTCGTTGCTCTTTCAGTTTTGCGATGCTTACCTCTATCATATCGTCAATGTAAGCTATATTCCTTTTGTTTTCTGCCTTACGAACTTTCTGCATTAATTCGAACCCTTCTCTTATCTCTTCAAAAGCTTTTGGGAAAAGTATTTTGATACTATCGATATGCGATTTTGCAACCGCATAGTTGTTTTCTTGAAGAGCTTTCTCTGCAATGTCGAGATAGTCTTTAGCTTTTCTTGCATTGCTATTGCAGGATGCTATTACAAGCATCATCACAACCAGAACAAGTTGAAAGCACCATCTATACTTATTATTACAAAAGATTGTCTTCATTTTTTCTCTAAAAATAGTTTTATACTACAAATTTAAGAGAAAAAGATGGGCAAACGGCCTAATTATTGTATTTTTGCAATTCATAACAGATATTCAACAGATGAACATTTCACAAGAAGTTATAAATCAGCACTTAAGCAAACCTATTTTTAGCGTTTTGTCGGAGGCTGCCGATGAGTTGGGTTTAGAGACATATCTTATTGGTGGTTTTGTTCGCGACATATTCTTATATCGAAAATCCAACGACATAGATATTGTAACAGTTGGTAGCGGAATAGAGTTGGCTAAGTTGGTTGCTAAAAAATTAGGGAAAAATGTAAGGGTTACCGTTTTCAAAAACTTTGGAACGGCACAGATTAAATATAAGCAGTACGAACTAGAGTTTGTGGGTGCTAGGAAAGAGTCATACACTCGCGATTCTCGCAAACCTATTGTAGAAGATGGTACTATAGAAGATGATCAAAATCGCAGAGATTTCACCATCAATGCACTTGCTTTGTGTCTCAATAAAGAGAGGTTCGGCCAGTTGGTAGATCCGTTTGGTGGTTTGCAAGATATGGAAAACCTTAGTATAAAAACACCTCTCGATGCGGACGTTACTTTCAGTGACGACCCCTTGCGAATGATGCGTGGCGTACGTTTTGCTACACAACTTGGGTTTGATATATTCCCCGATACATTTGATGCTATAGAACGTAATAAAGAGCGAATAAAAATAATATCGAAAGAGCGCATAGTGGACGAACTAAATAAGATTATGCTTTCCCCAAAACCTTCTATTGGCTTTGTCTTGCTCGATAAAACAGGTTTGTTAGAGCTAATCTTTCCAGAGTTGCTAGCCCTTAAAGGTGCAGAAACAAAAGATGGAGTGGGGCATAAGGATAATTTTTATCATACATTAGCTGTGCTAGACAACATATCTAAAACATCCGACAACTTATGGTTGAGATGGGCAGCACTGTTGCACGATATTGGCAAACCTGCCACCAAACGATGGGAGCCTAAGCATGGGTGGACTTTTCACAACCACGATTTTATAGGTAAAAAGATGATACCTAAAATTTTTCGGCGCATGAAATTGCCTCTCAACGAAAAAATGAAGTATGTGCAAAAGATGGTGTCACTGCATATGCGTCCGATGCAATTGGTAGAAGAGGAAGTTACAGATTCTGCAATTCGTCGTCTACTTTTTGATACAGGCGACGATATAGATGAACTAATGCTACTTTGCGAGGCTGACATTACTTCGAAAAATCCACATAAGGTTCGAAGGTTTCTTCAAAACTTCAAAATAGTAAGGTCAAAGTTGAGAGAGATTGAGGAGAAAGACCGTGTACGCAATTTTGAACCTCCTATAGATGGAAATGAAATTATGGAGCTGTTTAATCTAGGACAAACTCGTATGGTTGGTAGATTGAAATCTGCTATTAAGGATGCAATATTAGATGGTGAGATTCCAAATGAATATGAGGCAGCCTACCAGTTCTTAATAACCAAAGCAAAAGAGCACGGCGTAGAACCTGCTGCTAAGACAAATAAAGACAATAAGTGAGCACCATATATAGAAGACAATTATACAGCTTATTGCGTATTCAGGTTTTTAATTTAGTATAATTATAAGACCTCGAAATCAGCTTAGATGGTTTGCTTGCCTTGCAGATGCGTGCATTTCAACTTCGATAAAAGACGAGTTTTTGATAGACTCATAGACTGTGTTTTAGATAACTGAAAGTGAGAATTATAAGTTGTTAGACTGTTAATCCTCAAACACCAATATATGTGTACTACAAATAATGTGCGTTGAATGCTATTTAGAGTGTTAGTTACAACATATATTGTGTGTAAAGTGCTATAGAAATATAGTTTTTTAATGAAACTAGCTATAAACCCAATAATTAATATGTATATTTGTATAACAAAACTACTTTTAATAGGATTGTGTATATGGAAAACGACAGATTTATATTAGCAGGTATTTTATCTATTCTATTACTTTTTGCGAGTTGCAATGCAGGTGATAAAGGAATCGCTTTAAAAGAAAATCAAGTTGAGTTTGATACTTTGATAGTTGAAGCAAAGCAATATTTGAACAACGACACAACAAATCCTTTTTGTGAGTTGAATGTGCATTTTGTTTATCCTGTTGCTAGTTCTATGGCAAACTTAGAAAGAATGCAACAGCTTTTTATTCGCCATACCTTTGGGCAGGAGTATGTGGATTTTACTCCTGAAAAAGCAGTAGAGCAATACAAAAAAGATTTTTTGAAGAACTATGAAGCAGATGCAAATGTTTTCAAAGAAAAACTGCAAGGCTTAGGAAATGAATCAACTGTTTTGTCGCAGGGGTTTGACTCACAACATGAAGAGGAGTTAAAATCGGACGAATTTTATTCGTATCACGAAATTTTGTCGAACAAGGTTCACTTCAATAAAAACAGTTTGTTGTCGTTTCAATTGCATCGCACAAACAATAAGGGTGGGTCTGCTTCCTATAGCTCCTACAACAACTACGTAATTAATTTGCAAACAGGTGATTTGGTGACAGAGAACGATTTATTTGTAGCTGGATACGATGTTGCTTTGCAGCAACTATTTGCCACTAAGCTATTGCAACAAAACGATGTGGAAACAATATATGAACTTGAGGAACTAGGTTACTTTGGAATTGAAGAAATAATGCCCAACAGAAATTTTCTTATAGATGACAAAGGAGTAACTTATATATTCAATAAGGGCGAATATTCCGCCTATTTGTTAGATGCACCAGAGGTGCTTATACCATTTGATAATCTGAGAATGTTGTTGAGGAAAAACACTTTAGTCTCAAAACTAGCTGAACAATAAAAAAACATAGTGAATACAATACAAAAATACTTTCCCGTACTAACTAGCAATCAACTCAATCAATTTGAAGCACTGTTTGATTTATATACTGAATGGAATTCAAAAATAAATGTGATATCACGCAAGGATATCCAAAATTTATATGTGCATCATGTGCTGCACTCATTAGCTATTGCTAAGTTTATCAATTTTGCACCACAAAGCCATATATTGGATGTGGGAACTGGCGGAGGATTTCCAGGTATTCCTTTGGCTATATTCTTTCCCGAACAAGAGTTTGTAATGATAGATAGTATTGGAAAAAAGATAAAAGTGGTAAACGAAGTAGCGCAATCCATTTCTCTTACCAACATAGAGGCTACTCATAGAAGGGTGCAAGACGAAAAACGCAAATACGACTTTATTGTTACTCGTGCGGTAATGCCTTTGTCTGACTTGGTAAAGTTAGTACGCAAGAATATAGCTCCAATTCAAAAAAACGCTCTCAGCAACGGACTCATTTGTCTTAAGGGTGGAGATTTAACCGATGAGCTGAAGCCTTTTAAAAATATAGCCGAATCATTTTCACTAACACATTATTTCTCTGAACCCTTTTTTGAGACTAAGAAACTAGTTTACTTGCCCATTATTTAATAAAGTATATAGTTTGTTTCATGAAGTGGAAAGAAAACCTTATTTTTGTATATAGCATAGTGCTAAAAAATGATTATAGCGTTACAAACAAAGGTTTTTAATAAAATGAATATAAAAGTATTTGAGTTTAATCCAATAGCAGTAAACACCTATGTTCTGTATGATGAGACAGGTGAGTGCGTTATTGTTGATGCAGCATGTTTTTTCCCTAACGAACAGGAGGAGCTTCTCAATTTTATCAACGATAAAAAGTTAGTGGTGAAACACTTGTTAAATACCCACCTACATTTCGATCATGTTTTTGGCATCAATTTTATAGAAGAGCAGTTTGATGTGAAAATGCAGGCTCACAAAGCCGATGAGTTTCTACTTGCAACAATGGAGCAACAGATGAGTATGTTTGGTTTTCCTGCTAATAGTAAGTTAGTACCTTCTGTAGGGAAATACATCGATGAAAATGATACCATAGAGTTTGGCAATCAAAAGCTTTCGATAATGAGTGTACCTGGTCATTCGCCAGGTAGCATTGTATTCTATAATAAAGAGAAAGACTTAGTTGTTTCGGGCGATGTTTTATTTAGTGGTAGTATTGGTCGTACAGATCTTCCTCAGGGCGATTTCAATTTGTTGATTGATGGAATAAAAACAAAACTGCTTACTTTGCCGGGCGATACAGTTGTATATCCTGGTCACGGACCTGCTACTACCATAGAGGAAGAGATGAGAATAAACCCTTTTCTACAATAGTACAGTCTACTGATTAAACTAACAGAGATAAAATAATTAACAGTAAATATAAATATATATTATGGAAATGGAACACTTTAAATCTCGACACATTGGGATTAGTGCTGAAGAGCAAAAGATAATGTTAGATGCCATTGGGGTTTCTTCATTAGATGAATTGATTGACCAGACTATTCCAAATGACATACGCCTACAAGAGGCTATGGATTTACCTAAAGCTCTTACTGAGCAAGAATATTCCGAAGAAATAGGAGCAATTGCAGCTAAGAATAAAATATTTACCTCTTATATTGGAATGGGATGGTATGACACAATAACACCAGCCGCTATATATCGCAACGTTTTTGAAAGTCCTGGTTGGTATACTTCTTATACACCTTATCAAGCTGAAATTTCGCAAGGTCGATTAGAAGCTTTACTCAACTTTCAGACTGCTGTAAGCGAATTGACAGGATTGGAATTGGCTAATAGTTCTTTGCTTGATGAAAGTACAGCTGGAGCAGAAGCTGCATCTATGATGTATGATTTGCGAAGTAGAGAGGAAAGAAAAGATAAGGTAAATAAATTGTTTGTTGATAATCATTTATTCCCTCAAAATATATCAGTTATTAATACTCGTATGGGGTATGTTGGTGTTGAGGTGGTAATGGGCGATTACAAAACAGTTGCTTTAGACAATTCATACTTTGGAGCTATTGTTCAATATCCAAATAACAATGGAAGCGTTGAAGATTATAGTAAGTTTGTAAAAAAAGCACATGCTGTAGATTGTAAAGTAGCAGTTGCAACAGACCTAATGGCATTGGTTATGCTAACTCCTCCAGGAGATTGGGGTGCAGACATTGCATTCGGAAGTAGCCAGAGATTTGGTATTCCTATGTATTTTGGTGGTCCATCGGCTGGTTTTTTTGCAACAAAAGACGAGTACAAGCGCCAAGTGCCTGGTCGAATAATAGGTATATCTAAAGATGCTTATGGGAAAGAGTCGTACAGAATGGCATTGCAAACTCGTGAGCAACATATTAAGCGAGATAAAGCAACTTCAAATATCTGTACAGCACAAGCTTTATTGGCTACTATGTCATCTTTCTATGCTGTATATCATGGTCCTAAAGGACTTAAAGAAATTGCTAACCGCATTCACTCAACAGCTTCTTTAGTTGCAGATGAATTGAAAGCATTAGGATTTGAACAGACCAACAAGCTATTCTTCGATACACTAAAAATTGAACTTCCTGAAGATATATCGCAAGATTCTTTGCGCGATAATGCAGAAGAGGCAGGTATCAATCTACGCTATTACGATAGTGGTGAAGTTGGTATTAGCATTGATGAAACTACCAATGACAATCGTGTACATGAGTTGTTGGCTGTGTTTGCTATGACTGTTGGAAGCTCAAAAGAGTTTTTGATTGAAGACTTAGATGCTAAAGTAACCATCCCAAAGGAATTGTTGCGTACATCGGAAATATTGACACATCCCAATTTTAATAGCTATCATACAGAGACAGAGCTTATGCGTTATATTAAACGCTTAGAGAAAAAAGATATTTCATTGGCACACTCTATGATTCCATTGGGTTCGTGTACAATGAAGCTTAACTCAGCCTCTTCATTATTACCTTTAGGAAATGCAGGTTTGCAACGCATTCATCCTTTTGCTCCTGCTGATCAAACACAAGGTTATCATGAAATGATAGACGAACTTTCGGCAATGCTTGCCGAAATTACAGGTTTTGCTGCCACAAGTCTACAACCCAACTCAGGGGCTGCTGGTGAGTATGCAGGTCTTATTACTATTGCCTCTTACCTTAAGAGTATTGGAGAGGAAGATCGTAAAATTGTGCTTATTCCTAGCTCTGCTCATGGAACAAATCCTGCAAGTGCAGTTCAAGCTGGCTTTACCCCTAAAACTGTGAAGTGTGATGAAAATGGCAATGTAGACGTTGATGACTTGCGTAAGCAAACTGAAAAATATCAGTCTGACTTAGCCGCATTTATGGTTACATATCCTTCAACACATGGAATCTTTGAAAAAGAGATTCGTGAAATGTGTAAAATAATTCATCAAGCTGGTGGGCAAGTTTATATGGATGGGGCTAATATGAATGCTCAGGTAGGTCTTACTAATCCCGGTTTTATTGGTGCTGATGTGTGTCACCTTAATCTACACAAAACATTTGCTATACCTCATGGAGGTGGTGGTCCTGGTGTAGGTCCTATTTGTGTAGCCGAGCATTTAGTGCCTTTTCTTCCTGGACACCCTGTGACATGCGATACAGATCAAAACACTGTTTCTTCTGCTCCTTACGGAAGTGCAGGTGTTGCAACTATTACCTACGGATACATTAAAATGATGGGTGCAGATGGATTAACTGAAGCAACAAGAATAGCCATCTTAAGTGCTAACTATTTGGCTACAAAACTGAAAGACTCATACGGTATTTTGTATAGAGGTGAAGAAGGCAGAGTAGGTCATGAGTTGATTTTGGAGTGTCGTAAGATAAAACAAAAGTCGGGAATATCAGAAAGTGATATTGCTAAGCGATTGATGGATTATGGCTTCCATGCTCCAACATTATCTTTTCCAGTTGCTGGAACGCTTATGATAGAACCAACAGAAAGTGAAAGCTTGGCAGAGCTTGATAGGTTTGTTGAAACAATGAATCAAATACGTCAAGAGATTCGCGAAGTAGAAGATGGTGAGTATACATTAGAAGACAATGTGCTAGTAAATGCTCCACACCCTGAATATGAAGCTGTAGCAGACGAGTGGAATCATGCCTATCCACGTTCTAAAGCAATATATCCGCTACAACATGTGGCTGATAATAAATTTTGGATAAACGTAGCGCGTGTTGACAATGCATATGGTGATAGAAATCTTGTTGCATGCTTATGTGACTGGAGTTCTGAAGACGACGAAGAATAAACAAAATCTCTCTCAAATCTGAGAAATTAGATAATTAGATAAAAAGACGATACTTGTATAGGTATCGTCTTTTTGTATTATGGTATGGCGGAAGAATCTTTATAGAGAGTGATAAATTTTTATTTTTACAAACACTTGATAGTCAAAAGAAAATAATTATTATCATAATCTTGCAGGTGTTCAAATAAAAGTGTATATTTAGTATCTTTAAATAGAACTTAGTATCAATTGACTGCAAATTGATACTGGTTGCTATAATACGGAATATAAACACATAACATATTTGACAATGAATTTGCTAGAACAATTAAAAAAACAGACAACAGTGGTAGCCGATACTGGTGATTTTACTTCTATAGAAGAGTATAAACCTATCGATGCTACAACCAACCCTTCACTTATATATGCGGCATCTCAAAATCCACGTTTCGCTCCACTTTTACGTGAAGCTATAACCTATGCTAAAGGTAAATCGGATGACAAGGATGCTCAATTTGCTATAGCAATGGATAAGGTAGCTGTCAATTTTGGGTTAAAGATTCTTGAAATTGTTCCCAATCGTATTTCAACTGAAGTAGATGCAAGACTATCATTTGATAAAGAAGGTTCTATTGCAAAGGCACGCGATTTAATTGCATTGTATGAAGATGTTGGTATTTCACGCGACCGTGTACTCATAAAATTGGCTGCAACTTGGGAGGGTATCCGTGCTGCCGAAGAGTTAGAAAAAGATGGAATTCATTGTAATCTTACTTTGGTTTTCTCTTTTGTGCAAGCTGCTGCTTGTGCTGAAGCTGGAGTACAATTGATATCTCCTTTTGTTGGTCGTATATTAGATTGGCACAAAAAAGATAGAGGTGTAGAAGAAATACTGCCCGAAGAAGATCCAGGAGTATTATCAGTAAAAAATATTTACAACTACTATAAGAAGTTTAATTTCAAAACTGAGATTATGGGTGCTAGCTTCCGCAACATTGGCGAAATAATTGAATTGGCTGGTTGCGACTTACTTACAATTTCACCCACTCTTCTTCAGGAATTGTCTTCTACTAAAGGAACATTGAAAAGACAACTAACACCAGAGATTGCCAAAAAGAGTAGTCTTAAAAAACTGAGTGTTGACGAAAAAACATTTAGATGGATGCTTAACGAAGATGCTATGGCTACGGAGAAGCTGGCTGAAGGAATTCGTAACTTTACGATAGACTTAGTGAAATTAGAAAAGCAAGTACAGTCGATGTTTTAAACTAGAATAGAGATTACAGTATATTGCAATTTAAATAATTTTAAAGCCCTATTCAAAATATATTTGAGTAGGGCTTTTATTTTAGTAGTTTGTTGATATATAATCGTTTTACTTTTATTATAAACGAAAAATATAAATATAGTTTATACGTGAAATAAATATCTGTTTTCAAGTTGATAAAATTATCAACTGTTTACCCAAACAGCCACTTGCCAACTGCAAACAATATATATATTCCTATAAATGCAAAGAAGATTTGTAATAAGATATACCCACAACCAATTCCGAAAGATGCTGCCCCTTGTTTCGCTCCCTCTTTACTTCCTGATGTAAGATAACCAAATATTCCACCTACTACAATTGCTGCTACTAGTATTTTAAGCCAAGTCATATTGTTGTGTTTTAAATGTTTTGTTTGTGAATAATGTTTTTGAGGAGCGTTGGTGATTCTATTTTATTATAAAGCCATCAATACACACTCATTGATAGCAAATATACAGAATTACTTTTTTATAAAGCTAAGTTTTGCAAATAATAATTTAAAAACTGTAAGTGTAACATGTTTGCTAGTGTATTGTGGCTACTTTAATTTGTTCTCTTTCTTTTCATTAAAACAACAATGGTAATAATATAGATAGCAGCTATTGCAAATGGTATTGCCACAAAACGGTGTTCTGGTAATGCATACCAGAGCAGTAACACTGTTATGGTTCTTACTATTGCATGAAATATACCTATCCAATGTTTGATAATCCAAGAGAAAGGAACCCACATTAAACCTGTGAGAATGCCAACAGTCATTGGTAGCGAAGAATAATCAATCAAGAAAAAAGGAATAGCAATAGAATATACCAGAAGTGCCTGCAACACTGTGAACATGAAAAGCTTGTCGAATTCGTTTTTTGGTTTCTTTTTATCGAGAAAGTTCTCGCCAGTAAATTTAGAAATAAACATTCCCAAATAAACTATACTACCTGTGGCTATAAACAATGTCCAAACAACATAATAGATAGGTAAAATAAGCCCAGCAATACCCGTTATTAGCCATGCAATTAGTCCAGCAAGTGGAGTTGCCAAAAAACTGCTATTGGCAAAATCGATTCTTTGTTGTTGTAATGTTCTTTCGATTTCCATCGTTGATGTTCTTTATATAATTTATTTAAAACCCAAACCCATCAATCACGTGTTCCTCTTTCTCTTCATGTACCAATTCAATTATTTGCTGCTCTTTCAATCCTTCCACATAAATAGCTTTGAAAGGAATGGCAGGACAAACATATTCACAACCACCGCAACCGACACATATTGAAGGTTCGATATGAGGAATGGTTAGCGACCCTTTGTAAGGCACCATGCTTACAGCCTGAGTGGGACAATGTTCTGAACAAGCTCCGCAGCTAGTTTCGTCGTAATAAACAATGCAGTTTTCTATAATAAAATTTACTTGCCCCATTTGCGTGTGGTGTTTTTCATCTTTGGTGAGGGGCAAAATAGCACCTGTGGGGCAAACATCTCCACACATAGTACAGTCGTAACTACAGAAACCATGATCGAAATAGAGTTTGGGTTGCATTATTCCTCCCAATCCATATTCAAAAAGAGCAGGTTTGATAACATGCGATGGGCATTTGGTAACACACAAGTGGCACGAAATACATTTTTGCAATAACCTATCTATGTTTTGCACTCCAGGAGGGGCAATTGGTTGTTGTCTCTTCAACTCTCGTTTCAATGAGATACCTGTTGATTGTGCTAACAGGCTTGTTGCCGCTATGCTGGTTGAAACGGTAGCAGAAAGAAAACGTCGTTTCGATTGGTTAATATCAGCTTTAAGCTCGTTTTTAGCTTTACTCTTTTTCATCCAAATTGGTTGGTAGTGCATTGCGTCTCTGTTGCACGCTTCTACACAATTAAAACAGTTTATACACCTACTATAATCTACTATTAGCTCTTTAGAATCAATACACGATGCCTTGCATTTCATAGCACATAAGCCACAACTATTGCACTTGTTGCTATCAAACTGAACTTTGAAAAGAGAAAAGCGACTGATAAAGCCCAAGATAGTGCCCACAGGACAGAGTGTGTTGCAAAATGTTCGTCCATTGCGCCAAGCCAATACTCCAACACCTACTAAAGTGAAAAGTGCTACAATAGTTGACAAAACACTGAGGGAATAGATTCCTACACGAAAAAATGTGTAATTGTTGAATTGCGTAAAAATTGATTCCAATAGATTGTTTCCAGCTAAATAAACAGGTCGAAACAAATGAGTAACTATGCGACCATAAGCGCCATAGGGGTCTAGTAATCCTAATAGAAAGGTGAGCCCAAATATAAAGAAAACTGAAACAGCTAAGAGAGTAGCCCATCTAAGAATTGAATGGGCAGGGCTGTAAGTGTATCGTTTTTTGCGTTTCACTCTTTTAGACAGCCAACCTACAATATCTTGATAAATGCCCATTGGGCAGATACTTGAACAATAGACACGACCAAAAATAAAAGTTAGCAACACCAAGCTCACCAGTATAATTAAATTGAGGGAGAGCAATGCTGGAACAAACTGAATCTTCGCCAGCAAGTGGAAACTTTGTGGCAATAGTTCTCTGAAATCTAGGAAATAGAGCGTTATTAAAGAGAACAATAGAATGGAAACGCTAATTCGTATTTTTCTAAGCATGGGTTGAATTTGGGGTGTAATGAGTTTGTTTTTTGCAATAATGAGTCAAGTACTGTGTCCTATCTTTTCACT
>CAZIUT010000033.1:0-13463 GCA_964542545.1 uncultured Dysgonomonadaceae bacterium
ACAATAGAAAAGACGAAAATGGCAATACAAGAGAGTTGCATACAGAATTAGCCAAGGATGCAATCGACTACACTGTTTATGACTCTTACAAAACAGATTACAAGCCAAAACCAAATGAAACTAATGAGCTAGTTAACTGCGAATACTTTACAACAAATTTACTTGAGCTGGACAAAATTTTTGAAAAAGATGTATCAAAGATAGATTCATTTATAGTATATATGTGCCTTGAAGGAGCTCTTGAATTGGAAGACAATATGCAAAACAAAATATCATTGAGTAGAGGAGAAACAATACTTGTTGCAGCAGAAACACTTAAAATAATTATTACACCAACAAGTAAAACTAAACTGCTTGAAACTTTTGTAAAATAATTAAATTCAACTAATTTAATGAGAGGAATAATACTTTTGAATGTTGGAACCCCAACTGAATGTACTAAACCAGCAGTGAAACAATTTATCGGCGACATGCTTTCAGATCCTTTAGTAGCAGACAAATTTCAACCAGCATTCAAGTTTCTTGCTCGTCAAGTAATTGCACCTTTATCTGCATCCAAATCACTAAGTAAATACGCGTTAATTTGGCGGAACAAAAAACCTGTTATATCCCCTATACTATACTATATGCAGGAACTTGCTAATAAACTGGAGCAACAGAAAAGCCTTCCAATAGAAATAGCCATGCGCTACGGGTCACCTTCAATAGAGTCAGCTTTTGATGCTTTACAACAAAAATGCAATAAGCTAACTGATGTTGTCATATTCCCATTACTTCCCCACTATGCACAATCATCTACTCAAACAGCAGTTGATGAAATAAATCGTATATATAACAATAAATCCTACTCTTTTAAAATTAAAATCACAGAGCCATACTACAATCATCCTGCTTTCATTGATGCTCTTTCTACTCACGCAGGACAATATTTACCAGACGATTTCGATCGTTTAATATTCTCTTACCATAGTCTACCCATTCATCAAGTAAAAAAAGCTTGGCAAAAAGGAAAAGAGTTTGATTATGTGTACCAACTAAAAGAGACAAATCAGCTGATGGCTAAAAAGCTAAGTATTAATCTCAATAAAACACTCTTATTTTATTCTTCACAACGTGGCAAAGGGTGGCTTAGTCCCTTTCTTGACAAAGATATCTCAGACTTACCAAGACTTGGGTGGAAAAACATAGCAATTATAGCTCCAGGTTTTCCTGTCGATAATTTAGAAACACTTTTTGATATTGATATAGAAGCGAGAAAGTTATTTATGAAAGCTGGAGGAGAGAGGTTTATATACATTCCTTCGCTCAATGCAGAAGACTATTGGGTGGATGCTATCTGGAAGATAATTTCAATTACATAACAATGGCACAATCAAACAATGAATTTACAGTTATTATTGCTAATGGTGACTTCCCTACACACAAGTACCCAAAACTATGCATAGCTAAAGCCAATTACATAATTTGTTTAGATGGAGCCATAGAAGCCTTATTAAATAATAATATTATTCCCAATATTATTATTGGAGACGGCGATTCTATTTCTGATACACTTAAAAAAAAGCATGAGCAATTGTTTGTGCTCAACAGCAATCAAGACACCAACGACCTAACTAAAGCAGTAAATTATTGCATTGAGCAAGAAAAGAGAAAAATCAAGATTGTTGCTGCAACTGGAAAAAGGGAAGACCACACTTTAGGCAATATTTCTCTATTATTGGAGTATATGGGTAAAGTAGACGTTGAGATAATTACCGACTATGGTATTTTCACCCCCATATCATCTACAACAAAGTTTGAAAGTGCAGCTGGCCAACAAGTTTCTATTTTCAACATAAACAATAGCCCAATTACATCACACAATTTAAAGTATCCTCTTAAGAATATGATATTAGATAATTTATGGAAAGGAACACTAAATGAATCTCTTGGAAATTGGTTCACGATAGATACAAAAGGTAAAACCATAGTTTACAGAACATTCGAAGTGAGAATGAAAAAATGTTGAAATCTGCATTTATAACAGCACTTCACATTTTTGTTCTTTATTCCACAAGACAAACCCAATCAAACAGTAATATATTTCATAGAAAAAGACCTAACTAAAAATTAGGGAACCCTCAGAGTGAAACTCCTCCTCTAATATAGCTCTCGCAAAACATCCAATGATTTTATTTCAGGAAAATCAAATATATGCATTCTATAATAATCAAGCATATAGTTGATTATTAAGTTCCTATTGCTTTGCGATAATTTGTAAAGATGCATATTCTGGTAGTTTATTCGTTTGAACACCTCTAAATAGCAACTTTGTTGCAAATTGAGATAATGATTGTGTAATGGTTTACACTCGCTATAGACCCCATTTAGCAAATCAAAGTAGAAGCCTTTTTTATAATTATCTAAATTTGGTGCTATTCCTAAAAACTTAGCAAGATGAAGCATGAAAACAAGATGAAAATTAGCCAACGCGCTCTCTTTCTCTTCTAACAGCAGAATAGAATCTCTGATAAAAGCAAAAATAATTTTGTTTTCATTAGTTTCTTGCAACACCCTAGTAAGAAACTCAGATAAAAAAAAGGCAATTGATAACTTTACAATATTCACATTGATAGAATACAATGGTAATCGACGTTGTACATCTTTCAATCTGTGTATATCACGCAGTGGGAAATGCTCCACCTCCATATCTATAACAGATAGTGGAAAAAAAAGTGCTTGATTAATTTTGCTTTTTTTACTCTTAGAGATGGGCAATAAATAGGCTGTCCTCCCAAAAATTGAGGTAAAAACCTGAGCTATCGAAAACCGATCGTTGTATTTAGCAACACTTAGAACTACACCTTGAGTTTTATGAAACATTTTATTACACGCTAATTTCTCACTCCCTAGAGTGAGAAATATTTACCACTATCTAAAAGCGCTTTATATTTCTCCTCATTGAATCTATGATAGAAGGCCCCTCTCTTAGACGAAATTGTCTCTTTTAGATCCAATTTGTCTAATATATTCATAGAGGAAATCTTTTTCCTGAAATTGCGTTTATCAATTTCACGTTGATAAATAGCTTCGTACAAGTCTTGCAAGGCTGGCAAAGTGAATTTATCATCAAAAAACTTGAATATAATTGGTTGCATTGAAACTTTAAACCGTAATAAAGTTAGTGCATCATTAACCATCTGGTTGTGATCAAACACAAGTTGTGGTAGTTCTTTTACATTTACCCATGTAGCATCAAATCTCTTTGCTAAACTAGTATCAAATTCTTCTAATCGGACAAGTGCGTAAAATGCTACAGAGACAACACGCCCTCCAGCATCTCTATCAACTTTACCATAAGCATTCACCTGTTCCATGTAAATGCCTTCTTGCTGAGTGTATCTATACAGCACTTTTTTAGCTGCATCTTCCAAACTCTCGTTTTCATCTACAAAACCTCCCATTAGCGACCACTCACCCGACATTGGCTCTACAGGCCTGCGTGTAAGTAAAACATGAAGCTCTTTCTGTTTAAACCCGAATATAATACAATCAGCTGCAACTAAAAAGTTAGCGTTATTTTTATAGTATTGGTTATTCATTATAAGGTATTATTAAAATAAAAGAAGTTAGAAACTAATTTAAAGAATAGTCTCTATTTTTTTAATAAGATCAGGTTAAGTAGTTAGAGTTTTCGTGCTCCGTCGCTTATTACAACATCATACACTTTTGGCTCATGACCATATTTTTCTTTAAATTCAGCTCTAGCGTCTATTATAAACTGATCATACAAACCATCTTTCACTAAATTTATTGTGCAACCCCCAAATCCACCACCCATAACACGTGAACCTGTTACATTGTGTTTTATTGCTAAGTCATTTAAGAAATCTAACTCATCGCAGCTTACTTCGTAAAGCTTACTCATACCATGATGAGTTTCATACATTTTTTGGCCCACTGTTTCGTAATCATCTTCTTCTAATGCATGAGAAACATCTATAACACGCTGAGTTTCCTCTATCACATACTGTGCACGCATATAATCTTCTTCTGTAATGTCATCTTTCACTTCATTAAGCATATCCATAGTTGCATCACGCAAAAACTCAACTTCAGAATGATTCTTGCCAATTGCTTTTGCAGCACGCTCGCACGATTCGCGACGCTTGTTATAAGCCGAAGATGCTAGTTCGTGTGCTACTCGTGTATCCAAAAGCACCAATTTATATCCTTTTGGATCAAAAGGGAAATACTCATATTCCATCGACTTTGTATCCAAGCGTATTAAATGTCCTTTTTTACCGAAAAGTGATGCAAACTGATCCATTATTCCACATTTCACACCCACATAATTGTGCTCTGTAGCTTGACCAATTTTAGCTAATTCAAATTTGTCAATGCCAAGATCAAGCATGTCGTTTAGTCCAAAACCAAAAGTGCTTTCTATTGCTGCAGAAGAAGACATGCCAGCTCCAAGAGGAACATCACCTGAAAAAGCAGTGTCGAACCCTTTTATTTCTCCTCCTCGTTTAATGATTTCACGGCAAACACCAAAAATAAATTTTGCCCATCCTTCTTTTGGTAAATCCTCTTCGTTTAATCCGAATTCTGATTTCTCATCTAAGTCAATTGCAAATGCATTAACTTTATGGGTTCCATTAAATCTTATAGCTGCAATAATTCCTTTATCAATTGCACCTGGAAAAACAAAGCTACCGTTATAATCTGTATGCTCTCCTATTAAGTTTACTCTACCTGGAGAAGTATACACTTCGGGGGCATTGCCTCCGAAGTGTTCTTTAAATTTACTGAGTACTATATCTTTTGTCATAAAAACATTCTTATGTATATTATATTATCCTTCCACAGGAAGTGATTCGGATGCTGTTTCGACTGGAACATCAATCTCATCTTCTACTGAAATATCTGTATTCACATTCTTAGATCCAACCAAAGCATAGAATAGTAAGTATACTAATCCTGCAACAATAACCCAATAGCTTGGCAAGTAACCAGCTACGTCTGCAACCCATCCTTGAAATGCTGGAATAACTCCACCACCAAAAACCATAACCATAAATATTCCAGAGGCAGCAGCTAAATACTTACCTAATCCCTCAACAGCAAGATTGAAAATACCACCCCACATAATTGAAGTACAAAGTCCTAATAAAACGATAAACATTGCACCAATTGGCACTTGTGCTAATCCAAACGAAAGGGCACCAGCTGAAGAGCGCTGAAGAACTGGCAAGGCTACATCTATGGATGTTGGTAAAAGAATTGCTAGTAAAATAAATACTATGCCAACTCCAGAAGCTGTACCCAACATTGCTCTACTAGAAACTTTACCACCTAGAGAAGCTCCTGCTAAACGACCTATTAACATAAGGAACCAATAAGTACCTGCAACAAAACCAGCTGTGGTTTTACCTATTTCAGGATTATCAGCTAACCAATACATCATCACATATGGGTTACCTACCTCAACACCTATATAAACAAAAATTGCTATTGCCCCCAATACAAAGTGTCTGAATTTTAAAGCTCCCTTCATTAAGTTCATTAGTGGCTCTTTAGATTTTGCAGCATAAGGTTCTGGTATATTAACCGCTATTAAAACAACAAAAACAATAGCGAAAACTGCCATTGCAATATACATTACTGGAAAAACATCAGAAATATTAGCTTTTGCAGCTTCTCCAATCAGAATTCCTACAAATGCAGGAGTGAATGTTGCCAATACTGAATTAAATGATCCTCCAATTTGAATAAGCTGATTGCCTTTATTACCTCCTCCACCTAGGGTGTTCAACATTGGATTAACCACAATGTTTAAGAGACACATAGAAAAACCTGCAACAAAAGCACCAAGTAGATAAACGCCAAATGCCATTGATTCTGATGCATGACCAGAAAGGAATTGAACAAAAATTCCTACAAATCCAATAGCTATAGCAATTAAAGCTGTTTTTTTGTATCCTACTTTTGTTAAAAGAATTCCGCCTGGGATTCCCATAACTAAATATGCTATAAAGTTAGCAGCATTTCCTAACAAGCCTTGAAAGTTTGAGGCTCCAAATTGTTCTTTTAAAACTTGTCCCATTGGCGCTGCCAAATTGGTTACAAATGAAATCATACCGAAAAGAGCAATCATCATAATGATTGGAACTATCCGACTTGATGTTTGATTAGTTTTTGTGTTCATACGTTTGTTTATTAATTATTGATTGTATATAAATAAATTAGTGTAACTAAATTTTAGTTGAAAACTTGAACGATGTTTTTGAATTATAAGTTTCGCCTGGGTGAAGTTCTGTAGATGGATAGTCGGGTTTGTTTATACTATCAGGATAATGCTGAGTTTCGAAACAAACAGCTGCTCGCTCAGGATACCTCTGCCCGTTTTTACCAATCAATTTATCAGTCATCCAATTGCCTGTATATAATTGCATTCCGGGTTCTGAAGTATAAACCTCCATAACAATTCCTGTTTTTGGAGATTCGCAGCGAGCACAAAATGAAAACTCGTCTTTATACTTTTTATTCAACACATATGTGTGATCATAGCCTCTTCCGTACACAAGCTGTTGAAAATCATCAGCTATTCTAGAACCTATTGTATGAGGTGTAGTAAAATCCATAGGTGTGTCTTTAACCTCTTCGGCGGGACCGTACGGAATGGCTGTTTCATCTGTAGGAAGATAAGTATCTGCATTAATTGTAAGAACATGATCGTCGATTGTTGGATCTCCTGCACCAGACAAATTGAAGTAAGAATGATTAGTCAGATTTAGAATAGTTGCCTTATCAGTAGTAGCTTTATAATCAATTATCACTGAGTTTTCACTGGTGATAGTATAAGTTACAGTAACAGTTAAGTTTCCTGGATACCCCTCTTCGCCATCTACAGACAAATATTGAAGTTTAATTGAGTTGCCTAACACCTCTTTCACATCCCAAACTACAGCATTGAAGCCTTTTATGCCACCATGTAAACTGTTGGGTTCATTATTTATAGCTAGTCTATATGTTTCACCTTCAAGCTTGAAGGTACCGTTAGCAATTCTGTTAGCTGTTCGTCCACAAACAGCTCCAAAGTATGGTTCAGCTGAGCTTAGGTAGGTGTCAATAGAGTCATGCCCAGTAACAACATCAACCATTACCCCATTTTTATCGGGTACCATGAGCGATACTATCTTTGCACCATAGTTGGTAATAGTTAACTCACAGCCGTTCTTATTAGTAAGAACATACAGATTGGTCTTATTATTGTTAATTGTTTTCTTGAACTCATCTACCTTGAGCCCACTTTTCGTGTTAATTCCAGCAGCGTCCATATATGTATTTTTATAAAATATGTGTTTTTATATATTCGTGTAAAAATAACACATTTACTCCAATTATTATATTAATTAAATGTGTTATAAAACATGTAAGTTCAAGGAACATGTAATTTAGAATGTCTTTGTAAAGATATTATTCTGTTTTTATATTTTTATTATTACTCTTCAATTGTTCTGCCCTAAGGGGTTGAAAATTTACAACCAAGATAGGGAAACTATAATATTGGTTGAATGATTGGCGAAGGTATAAAAAACACCATAGATATAACACTGGCATAAAAGTTATGATAAGTTTTCTGTAAAAAACATTTACCTATAATGCAATAGTTATATCAACAAAACTTATTCTCAATTCCGATAAATGCTATATTTATTAATGTGTTTATTTAGAAATGCAAGAAAAGCATTCTAGAAAATAAGTAAAACAATTATCAGAAAGAAAATCGCCTAACAACTCTTTTTAAAATAATGGCGTTGGATATTCACCCTTTTCTACAAGTTCTTTAAATTTGCCTACAACAATTGGTCTATCCTCAATATATGTTACTCCAAACCATTGAGAAGTTGTGTCTAGCACCTTCATCTCAATTTTCTTTTGAGTAATTAAGTCATTAACCAAAGTTGGGATGAAATATTCGGCTTTCAACTTCTCTTCATTATTTTTCAAGAAGTCTTTAAAATCCTCGTCAGAATACTCAAAATAATCGGGTGTAAAGCCAAACATATTCATCGATACAGGTTTATTATCTGGGAGAGAGATCCACTCATCATTGTCATCCTTGAATTTAACTACCCCATCTATTCTTTTTATTTGTGTACGTTCTACAATACTTGTAAGATTACCGTTTTCGTCAGTTTCGCAAACACCTCGTGCCACAGTACCACCTTCCGACATAGTATTGCCAACCCTATAACCTACCATGCAATAGTTATTTTTGCTATCATCATTTAATTGAGACAAGAAATCATACATTACCTCAAAGCTTTTTCTACCATAAAAATCGTCGGCATTAATTACAGCAAAAGGTTCATTTATAACTTCCTTCCCCATCATTAGCGCATGATTAGTACCCCATGGCTTCACTCGCTCAGGATTTAACTCAAAACCTTCAGGTATATTGTGTAGTTCTTGAAAGACGATTTCGATTGGAAGCAAATGTTCGTACTTTTTTGCTACTTTTTCTCTAAACTCATCTTCAAACGATTCGCGAATAATAAAAACGACCTTTCCAAACCCTGCTTTCACAGCATCGTAAATGGAGTAATCCATAATTGTTTCGCCACTTGGCCCAAGTCCGTCCAATTGTTTCAATCCTCCATAACGACTACCCAAGCCGGCTGCTAATACTAATAAAGTTGGTTTCATATTTGTTTTATCTTAAATATTTATAATGCTTACAAATGTATGATTTTTATATCAAAAAAAGAAAAGAAAATAACGAAAACAGCGTTTAAACCATCATTGTCAAATAAAGAAGCAATTAAAACACATCTTCTGTATAAGAAACAGCTATTATTGGCTCTTTTCAAACGATTTCCATAGGTTGTCATTGGGAACAGGTGCAGTTACATCTATCTCTTTTTTAGATACAGGATGAATAAATGATATTTTCCGGGCATGTAAACTAATACTTCCATCGCGATTGGAACGCTTGGCTCCATACTTAAGATCGCCTTTTACTGGACAGCCAATTTTGGCCAGCTGTACACGTATCTGGTGGTGACGCCCAGTTTCTAACTTCACCTCAATTAAAAAATAATTATCGGATTGAGCAATAAGAGAATAATAAAGAATAGCCTTTTTTGTGTTTGCTCTCTCTGTATTGTACGCAGATGATTTATTTTTCCTCTCATCTTTAATAAGGTAATGAGTTAACGTGCCTTTGTCACTTACCGGACGATTTTGCACAATAGCCCAATATACCTTCTCCACTTCGTCGTCTCTAAACATTTTATTGAGTCTTGACAAAGCCTTGCTTGTTTTAGCAAAAACAACAATACCACTTGTTGGGCGGTCTAATCGATGAATTACTCCGCAAAACACATTGCCAGGTTTGTTGTATTTCTCTTTCAAGTACTCTTTCACCATTTCCGACATTGGTTTATCGCCTGTTTTATCGCCTTGCACAATTTCTGATGAAGCTTTATTCACAATAATAAGATGATTGTCTTCGTATATAACTGTCATATCTTTAAAAAAAAATTGTTTACTGATATTATTCATCATACTTGTTTCATCGAAGGTGTTTAGATTTTCAACCTTGCTTATAACTCCCGCTTTTCTGTGGTTTGCACGCCTATTTATTTATGCAAATATAGTAACCTTTGACAAAAAAGAAAGCAAAGACCGCACTATATGTAATAAGTGCATTAAGAAATATTCTATTATTTATTGCATCAGTAGTATTTTACATTAAAACATTTAAAAACAATACTACAATGATTAAATACACGATGCAAGATTGAAAAAACATGAGTTGAAAATCAAATCTACGATGCAAGATTGGAAAAGTATGTATTGAAAGTCAAAAGCTACAACGCAAGATTGGAAAAAAGTAAGGGTGCCCATATTTATTAGACACCCTCTACAAGCTAATACACCTCAATGATATATAAATTTAGCATTCTTCATTATATAAATGCATATCAGAAAAACAATCAAGTATTCATTCCTCCACAAACATTAATAACCTGTCCGCTAACATAAGTTGAAAGATCAGAGGCTAAAAACAAAGCAAGATTTGCTACCTCTTGTGGAGTGCCGCCTCTGCGCAATGGTATTTGCTTTGCCCACTCTTTACGTACCTCTTCAGGCAGAGCATCTGTCATATCGGTAGTAATGAAACCTGGTGCAATTGCATTAACACGAATTCCGCGCGAACCAATTTCTTTGGCCATAGATTTTGTAAGACCAATTACTCCTGCTTTTGATGCAGCATAATTTGCTTGTCCTGCATTACCTGTAACACCTACAACGGAAGTCAAATTAATGATACTTCCACTTTTCTGGCGCATCATAATAGGAGTTATTGCATGAGTAAAATTAAAGGCAGATTTTAAGTTCACGTTTATCACCGAATCCCATTGATCCTCGCTCATACGCATCATCAATCCGTCGCGTGTGATACCAGCATTATTGATAAGAATGTCTATTACACCAAAATCTTCCTTTACCTGCTCTACCACCTTATGAGTAGCTTCAAAATCAGCTGCATCAGAAACATAAGGTTTTACCTTCACCCCCAATGCAGAAATTTGAGCTTCTACAGATTTCATATTATCATCAACCTTACGAACTGTAAAAGCTATGTTAGCACCTGCTTCTGCAAAACGAATTGCAATAGCTTTACCAATACCTCTCGCAGCACCAGTAACTAATGCTGTTTTTCCTTCTAATAATTTCATATTTTATATATTATATATTTGCTGTAAAAAATATATCCTTTATTTTTTTGTGATACCTTGAAATATCAAATTTGCTACAGTATTCCTATCAATAGCATCTTTAGGATCTTGGGTCATAACCCCTCTAATGTATGGCACCTCTAAGCCTTTAAGTGCAAAATGAAGTATCCGTGCAGTTTTCATTGTGTCTAATAGTTCAAACTCATCAGATGCGACACCTTGGTCAAGAATTTTTTTAAGAAGTTGAATTTCTTGTTTATCAAATGTTTTCCTGACATTCTCTACACGAAATATATCACGAAAAAAATCACCACGCAATGTGCCATTTCTTGTTACTACCTCTTTTACAATTTCTAAACGGGTAACAAAAAACAACATCAGCTTATTGCTTGCAGTATGCTCTTTATCAATAGCTTTACTTAGACTAATATACATAGTTTCTAGCTCAGACTCAACTACTGCGTTGTAGATTTCTCTTTTACTGCTAAAGTACGTATATAGTGTACGCCTGCCACGCTCAGAGGCTTCGGCAATATCATTCATAGTTGTATTTTCAAAGCCTGACTTGGCAAATAACTGCCTGGCTTTTTCCATCAATAACTGTTTTGTTTTTACTGTAGACATAATTGCACATTTATATAACTATTGTGCAAATTTAAGTATAAATTTTCATTCAGTGCATCCATTATTCTTTAAATTAGACGAAAATACATCTAAAATCTGAATTTAATTAATTAATCTTGAAATGCCTATACTAAAGGACTCATGTAATAATATGCATATGATGAGTATAATAAAAACACGTTAACAGCAAAAATAATTGCAATAAGTTTGCTTATTAAAAAAGTTACACTAATTTTGTATCTACAAAACAATTAAAGAAAATGACAAACAGACATTCTTCAAACATATGGCGTTGGTGGAGAATTCATTATAAACAATGGGTTGAGACTGCTTATGCAATATAGTTAAGAATACATCTATTTGATATAATACATACAATCAACAAAACCGCCTATTGTTTATTAATAAACAATAGGCGGTTTTTTATTAATCAAAACTCAAACAAAAAATTCATTATGAAAAAAAGAAAAAAATTTATTTTACCCGAAACTGAGATTCCACACCAATGGTATAATGTTGCAGCAGAAATGAAAAATAAGCCACAACCATATATTAACCCAGGAACTAAAGAGCCTATAGAAGCAAAAGACTTTTATCCTCTTTTTTCAGAGGAGTTATCAAGACAAGAAGTAAATCAAACAGATATTTGGATTGATATACCCGAAGAAGTGCGCGAGCAATATAAAGTATATCGCCCTAGCCCACTTGTGCGCGCCTATGGTTTAGAAAAAGCCTTAGACACACCAGCCCACATCTATTTCAAAAACGAAAGTGTGAGCCCAGTAGGATCACATAAACTCAACACAGCATTGCCACAAGCCTACTTTAATAAAATTGAAGGCATAACAAATTTAACCACCGAAACTGGTGCTGGACAATGGGGTGCAGCTTTAGCTTATGCTTGCAATGTCTTCGACTTAGAGTTGGCTGTATATATGGTGAGAATTAGTTATGAACAAAAACCATATCGGCGCTCAATGATGCAAACATGGGGTGCACAAGTTACATCATCTCCTAGCATGTCAACCAAGTCGGGAAGAAAAATTATTACAGAAAATCCAAAATACCAAGGAAGTTTAGGAACAGCCATTTCCGAAGCCATCGAGTTGGCCCAACAAACACCCAACTGCAAATACGCACTGGGTAGTGTTCTCAATCATGTATCGTTGCACCAAACCGTCATTGGGTTGGAAGCCGAAAAGCAAATGGAAATGGCGGAAGAATACCCCGATGTTATAATTGGATGTTTTGGGGGTGGATCGAACTTTGCAGGTATCACATTTCCATTTTTACGTCATAACATAAATGGAGACAAAAAAACTCGTTTTATTGCTGCCGAACCTGCATCGTGCCCAAAACTAACACGCGGAAAGTTCAGATATGACTTTGGTGATCAAGCGGGATACACGCCACTTATACCTATGTACACACTGGGCAGTCAGTTTACTCCATCTAATATTCATGCTGGCGGCTTGCGCTATCATGGAGCAGGCAGCATTGTGAGCCAACTGCTAAAAGATGGATATATTGAAGCAATAGACATAAACCAATTGGATTCTTTTAAAGCAGGGGTTTTATTTGCCCAAACCGAGGGTATCATTCCAGCTCCAGAAACTAACCATGCCATTGCTGCCACTATAAAAGAAGCTTTAAAAGCAAAAGAAGAAGGTGTTGCAAAAACGATTCTCTTTAATCTTTCAGGGCATGGACTGGTTGACATGGCTTCATACGATAAATACCTGTCGGGTGATTTGGTAAACTATACGCTCACAGACGAAACTATAGCTAAAACAAGAGATAAAGAGTGAGATATTGCTTAAATCTATATATAATGTGTATTTCACTCAATGTTTATTAATAATATAGACCATTATATTTGGAAGTCTCAATATTTTTCACTACTTTTGGTATGTAATCAGATGAAAAGAATTGCCGCATTGGTCGATTGGGAAACTCATCAATTACATCTAAGAAACGAGTTAAGTTTTTGTTGTTAATGGCGGGTCGCATCCTTCGGGATATGCATCTAATGCACAGCGAATTACAGAGACAGCGAAGCACTCAAATCCTGACTACAGGAGTTTCGTCTTATTCCACCAATGTGGC